>NZ_JAHPYX010000151.1:0-18528 GCF_019058535.1 Candidatus Borrarchaeum sp. | reverse complement strand
TAACTGTAGGAAAAGTGGCGAAGCGTCGCCTCCCGTGAGGGAGCGAGAACTACAATGGAAAGCTGGAAGCCCCATCCGAAAGGCTGGGGAGGATGTCACCAAAATACTATCCTTGTGGCAGTTTTGGAATCATCATATATAAAAGGCCGAAATATGCTGCAATCACTGCAATGACTCCAATAAGAAGAAGTGTCCGTGCGTAAGTTGGTTCGTAAAAATACCTTGTGCTATAGAATATGACTACAAAACCTATGAAACCCACAAACATTAACATGCCCGCAACGATACCTTCGATGATAAATTGAGAATCAAGACTTTCATAGATTAAAACAGGGACACCATATTGTGAACCTAGTGGAAGCGGCTCTTTGACAATATCGAAAAGAAGTCCCACATAGATCGTAAAAATGAATATTATCGTTATTTGAAGGAGCAAACCTGTTGGAATCTCGGATGGAAGCTGAAGTTTAGGTTTTCTGAGAATAATTTTTGGTTTTCTGATTCCTGGAATCCATCTTAGCCGCATGGAATAGCACCTGATCACATATAAAACGTTTCTTGTTTTTAACACAAGTTTGTGTTTTATATAACCTCCGCAATAAGACTTCATCCGCTAGGGTGGAGATGAATTGCGGTATATTTCTTTGTAAAGTGGTGGACACCTCCCCTTTTTGCTGGGACAAGAGCAGGTGCCCCGAACTATATTTAACGACCTGTAAAGGTCAGCTCCGCAACCGCGGGTAGGTCCTCATCGCCAATGTTGGGGCAGGCACCGGACATGATGATGGTGCAGGTCTCAGGATAGCGACCTGGGTCGTCCACCATGTCTTTCAGAGCCCGGAACTTGAGGAGCATTCCGGGGTGATTTTCAGACACTCAGCCCCGAACGTAGTTCATTTGCCTCCACTCTGAAGGAGACATCACTCAGGCTAATCTCTTACCCCTTTACAGGGACTTTTTCAAGCCCCTTCCGAAAGGGAGGGGTAGTTGACATGCTTCTTTGACTTGCACCATTTTTCTTTCGGAACTTTATAATTGTTTCTGTCATAACTTGTAAACGATGATTCCCTTATAGTCTGTTTAACAAAAAAATCTTATACTATTTTGCATTATCTCCAAAATAAGTCCTTTCTTACATATTCATTGAATTTCTGAATCTTTTTTCATGAAAGTTTAACCAGAAATTGCTCGTAGAGATTCAAGTTACACAAAAGGTAAAAACGATGAAAATAGCCATAATATCTGATATCCATTCAAATTTAGAAGCCTTTAATGCAGTACTCCGAGATATTGGGGAAGTAGAGTGTGTTTTATGTGTTGGAGATTTGGTGGGTTATGGACCAGATCCAAATAAAGTAATTGAACTTCTTAAAATATTAGGTATAAAATCTGTAATGGGAAATCACGATTACGCTACTATCACAAATTCAGCGCAAATTTTTAATGAAATTGCAGCAGAAGCAATTTATTGGAGTCATAGAACTATTACAGAAGAGAATATGAAACTACTTGCTTCTTTACCCGAGCATATGTTGGTTGAGTTCGATAATTTGTCATTATATCTTGTTCATGGAAGTCCTCGTGATCCATTAAACGAATATGTTATTCCTAATACGCCTGATGAATTGTTATTACAATTTCTAAGTCAGACTAATACAAATTGTTTAATCATGGGTCATACCCACCTTCCTTTTTATATAGACTTCAAAGAAAAAAACACAGGGATCGTATTAAATCCAGGAAGCGTCGGACAACCAAGGGACCATGATCCGCGTGCAAGTTATTGCATTATTGACTATGATGAGGATGAGAAGGTCACTGTCACGCTAAAGAGAGTAGATTATGATATTAAAAAAGTAAGTGAAAAAATCCGAAAGGCAGGTCTTCCAGAGTTTCTTGCTGAGAGATTGTTCCATGGCCGTTAGATTTGAAAATTGAACTACAGTTTCTCTATGGTTCCTAATAAACTGAGCTGAATCCCATGGCATTAGATTTGAGTCTAATAATGTTCCTACAAGCAATTTGGTTTATTCTCCCTGCATATGCTGCGAATGGGCTGCCAGTACTCTTTGGAGGCGGGCCACCAATTGATTTTGGTAAGACTCTCAATGAAAAGCGCATATTTGGAGATGGAAAAACAATTCGTGGTTTTATTGGAGGCGTTATATCTGGAACGCTTGTTGGATTAACACTCTTTTATGTTGGCCCGATATTGAATCAGTCAATTCCTGAGAGTCAGGGTCTTATAGAACTCTCATATAATCCCATAGTAGCCTTATTAATTTCCGTAGGGGCTTTAATTGGTGACCTTGTTGGATCTTTCATCAAACGACGTTTAAATCTGAAACGCGGAGCCCCTGCTCCAGTTCTTGATCAAATCACGTTTCTTGTTTTTGCCTTTTTATTCGCTTTGTTAATAATTAGACCCATTCCTCTTGAATATGTTATTTTCCTTATTCCTTTGACTTTAGGGTTACATCTTTTCACAAATTTTATAAGTTGGCTTATTGGGATCAAAAAGGTACCTTACTGACTTTCTGGGTGAAAGCATGGCTACAATTGGACTGTTAGTTTCAAATCCTAGAATCTATTATAGAATAACAAAACTTCTTAAAAATCATGATATTGGTTTTAGATCTCTTACATCCGGCGAAATCCCTCCTTCTGACCTTTTACTTTTAATAACAACAAAAAGCGAGGATTCTATGATCTTAGAGAATGTGGAAAAATTGTATATTTCTGCTGATACACCTAACAACTACATCTTAGCTCGTATCACTGCATTTCTGCATTCTCGCATCACTGCATTTGAGGAAATTGTAATTGGAGTAGATCCAGGATTTTCGTCATTTGGAATCGCAATTTTTGGTGATAGTGTGCTTATTGAAACAATCACCACTTTCAATGTCCAAGAAACTTATCAAAAACTTGTCCAAGTCACTAAGCTTTATGAAACAGACAAAAAAATCATTAAAATAGGTTCAAGCGAATCTTTTTGCCGCACACACCTACTTTCAATCTTATTACCGTATTGTTTAGAACATAAAATTCTAATTGAAGAAGTTAACGAGGAACGAACAAGTATTTCAAGTCTACCAACTGACATTGATTCTAAGGAAAAGTCAAAAGATGTAATTGCAGCCATCCATATTGCTATGCGAGAAGGTGAACCACTTCATGATTATAAACGCGAAATTAAGGAAGGCGAGATTAAACTTTTGCAGGAAAAAAGTCGACAATTAACCAACGGAAAAATAAGTATCAGCCGATACCTTGCATTACAAGTTGCTGAAGGTAAATTAAGCTTGGATGATGCATTACGTCTACATCAGAGTGAAAATTGTGCAACATGAACATCTCATAAAGAGAATTCAATAAACTTGAGTTTAATATGATATATTAGACTTTATTATAGAATTTATAGCAGAAATGGTTGGAAATGAGTGTCTATTCACAAAATAAAGAGTGGAAAAACTCTTATTGTTGAAGGTCCTGCACGAATAGTTGTAGATGAAGGTGAATTAACACTAATTGGGGCTCCAATTAGACAGGGAGATGCCATTGTTATTAAGAAATCAAGACATGTTGCTATGGAAGGGGCTACAGATTCCACACTCAAAATTTCCCTCGGTGCTAGTGCCCATGTAGATCTTCTGAATACATCATCTATTCCTCTTGAATGGAAAGAACTCGCTGAAACTCTTAACAAACATATTTTACCTTTTTGTGCTGTGTTTTTTGGAGACGTAGATACAGGTAAAACAACTTTCGTCACGTATCTTGCTAATCTTTTCTATCAATGGGGTAAGAAAACAGCGATTTTAAGCACTGATCTCGGACAAGGCTTTCCAGGACTAATTACTTTGTACCAACTTGAGACTCCAATTATTGATATGGCTGAAATAACGCCCACAGATGCGTTCTTCGTAGGTTCAACAACTCCCGACTGTTTTGAGAATAGGGTAATGATTGGAAGCGAAGCGATGCTTAAGAAAGCAGAATCGTTAGGAATTGAGGCACTTTTTGTGGATACAACGGGCTGGGTATATGGCTTTAAAGCAAGAGAATTAAAAAAATCGCTGATACAACTCATTCAGCCAGATTTACTTATAGTAGTGGAGCGAGAACGAGAATTGGAGCATCTTATAAGACCTTTTTTAAATTCAACAAAAGTCCATCGTATGCCGGTTTCACCAAAAATACGTTACAGAGATCGAACAGATAGAAAGTTTTTGAGAGAATCTATGCTTTCGAAACAATTGTCAGGCTCGGATACTATCACATTCCATTTTAAGGAAGTTAGTTTTCTTAATTCATTTCTAAATACAGGAGAGATAGTATCAGGTCCACTAAGTGAAAAAATTTGTGAAATTGTTGGGTATGTTCCTAAATATGTTGAATTATGTCAGGATGCGATTCTTATTGCAGAAGATCCCGAAACGCCACTCTCTGAAAATATGATTGAAAAGTTTCAAGAAGAATTCCCACATTTGCCAATCCAAATTATTAACGCAAAAATTATTGAAAATGTGCTTGTTGGCTTAATCGACTTACAAAATACGTTTCTTGGCTATGGTGTGATAACAAACATTGACTTCTTTAAACACCTAATAACTATCTATACACCAGTTTCTAAAGAGCATATCGCTTCCATTCAATTTGGATCCTTTAAAGTAACCCAAGACGGTCAAGAACTCTGTTGGATCCATCCATGGACTTTTTAATGTTTATCTCATAGTTATAAAAACTTCTAGGTTGTCAACAAAATTTTATAGAATATTTTCAAATACGTTGAGTTATTTAGCTCAATCCTAGAAACAGTGTTTTCCCGCAGGATTTAAAAATGTGTTTTCATACATGTGATGGGTGAGTCTTTGAACGCTCTACTTCTATGGATCCGAATTATTGCTGCATTTGGACCACTTATTTACGCCTCCATATCTGATTTACGTACACGTATGGTAGAGCATGAATTGATCTGGCTAATCATGATAATTACTGGTATAATCATTACATTTTTTGAAGCCATGGTGTTTCAAGATCTTCGTATTTTGTTAGACCTTGCAATTAATGTAGGTTTGTCCTTCGTTGTAGCGTTTCTTTTATTCTATGCTGGTCTTTTCGGAGGTGCTGATGGAAAGGCACTTATCAGTCTTTCATTTCTTTTCCCGAGAACTCCTTTACAATTTTTTAATTGGGGGTTTAGACCATTACTGCCTTTCTTTTTTCTTACTATATTTAGCAACGCATTACTTCTCACAGTATTAATACCTTTAGTGCTAGCAGTAATCAATCTTGCTGATTATTTCACTAATAAAGAATTATTTTATGGAATAGAAAATGAACCTTTATGGAAAAAAGCACTCGTTGTGTTCATAGGTTTTCGAACGAACATTCCACCACCTCAGCACGTATATCCCTTATTAGAACTTGTAGAAGTGAAAGGAATTCTAACACCGCAATTAAAACTATTCGATAAAATTTCCACAGAATCCGAAGAAGTCGATGGTAAGAACTTACAAACGATAAAAGAGTTTTTATACGAGAATGCAGAACCCAAAATAGAGAAGTTGTGGGTGAGCCCAGGTATACCTTTCATAATCCCAATAACACTTGGTCTCCTTACAGCACTTATAGTTGGTGATTTACTACTCTTAATAATAAGTTTATTGATAGTTTAATAAGAAAATCAGCCCTCTCTTAAGTATTAATGGAGTTGAAAGCCATGGGGAGAGACCCAGTTGTAGAAGAAAAAGATATGGATAAAGCAAAGGAGAAAGATCTCCCCACAGATTTCGTCCTTCCAGAGGATATGGAATTTAAAGACATTGCCGCAGAATTTTCAGATCCGTCTTCTGAGGCTGCGCCAATTACACCAGAAACCATACCACAACTTGAAGAAACCTACCCTCTTATCCCGCCTTTTGCATATACACTCATACAAACGGATCCGGATACAAAGCAAACGCGTTACATGGTTGTAGAGGTTCCATTATCAGAAGAAGAGACTACGACCTTCAACATGATTCGCGAAATCTTAACAGAAGAACTTGAACTTGATTTTTCCTTACTTAGAGACAGAGAAAAGACAGATGAATATCTCAAGCAAACTATAATGCGAATCATAAGAGATTACGCGATAAAACTTGATGAACGAAGTCTTGATAAAATTGTATATTACATTACACGAGATTATATTGGATTTGGAACACTTGAGCCACTTCTTCGCGATCATATGATAGAGGACATATCCTGCGATGGTGTAGGAGTTCCTATCTACATATGGCATCGTAAATACGATTCAATTCCAACAAATATTCTATATGACGAAGATAAAGATGTAGATAGTGTTGTTATAAAAATGGCGCAACGCGCAGGTCGCCACATATCTATTGCTAGTCCACTTCTAGATGCGTCCCTTCCTGATGGATCCCGAGTTCAATTGACACTAGGAAGAGAAGTAACTCAAAATGGATCTACTTTTACTATAAGAAAATTTAGGGCCGATCCATTAACAATTACTGATCTCGTCATGTTTAATACATTAAGTGTGGAAATGGCAGCATATCTTTGGTTCTGTATCGAAAACAGACATTCGGCACTCATTGCAGGAGGCATCGCTTCTGGCAAGACCACACTTCTCAATTCGCTATCTATGTTTATTCTCCCTGACCTTAAGATCATCTCAATAGAAGATACAGCTGAATTAAATATTCCACATGAAAATTGGATACCATCTGTTGCTAGAACAGGTTTTGGCGCTGAAAAAGCTGGACGAAAGCGTGGTCAGATCACGTTATTCGACTTATTAAAAGCCGCACTTCGTCAAAGACCGGATTACATCCTAGTAGGAGAAATCAGAGGAGCGGAAGCCTATAGTCTGTTCCAAGCTATGGCAACAGGTCATCTTGGAATGGCAACAATTCATGGTGATTCAGTAACTTCTGTTATGCATCGTTTAACCTCAGAACCTATGAATATTCCCAGAGCCCTACTTGCTTCACTAGACATTGTTGTAGTTCAAAGAAAAATTCGTTATGGCGGGAAATCTATAAGGCGTAGTATCGCCCTCCAAGAAATGATAGGATTGGATCCTGTCACAAGGGAACTTTTAACGAACAGGGCATTTGTTTGGAATGCACAGGACGATTCTCACCAATACCTTGGCCGAAGCGTTATCCTTGAAAAAATTATGGATGCTATAGGTGTGTCCGAAAGAGATATATGGGACGAAATCGAGAGACGCAAGATAGTACTCCGATGGATGGTAAAAAATCGAATTAGATATTATGAAGACGTTGCAAACGTAATTCGTGAATATGTGGCCGCTCCTGAAGAAACCTATGAAAAAGCCAGGAGAGGTCTAACGTAGGAGTCGTTAAATATGAGTAAACAATTAAAGAAAATCGCCTACCTACAATTTGGTAAATTAGTAGAACCATATCTTAACAGATTTCAAAACCTTGGTGCAGCTTTAAAAAGAGCAAGTATTGAAATTAGCCTTCGAACTTACCTTAGTATGGCTCTTTTTTCATCATTAATTGCACTTATTGTAGGATTTATTGTACCGTTTGTAGTTTTATGGGCTTTTTTGGGTCTATTTACAGTCTTATGGTTAACATTTTGGCAGTCTTACATTGTCCCAATTATACTTGCGATAGCCTCTGCGATTATCACTTTTCTAGGCTTTTACGCTTACCCATTTCTCATGGCTTCTGGCCGTAAGAAAACACTTGATTCAATTCTACCTGCTGCTGCCAGTTATATGGCGGCCATGGCAAGTGCAGGTGTTCCCCCGGATAAAATATTCATCTCTCTCTCATCAAGTGATGTAGAAATGGCTCTATCTGAAGAAGCAAGAACAATCTCGCGAGATCTAGAGATCTTTGGATACGATATTCTTAAAACGCTACAAGAAGCTTCTAAACGTTCACCTTCCCGAAAATTTGCGACGTTTTTGGAAGGCATGATCGCCACGATTACATCAGGAGGCGACCTGACTAGATATCTTGCAACTGAAACAAAGACTTTAATGCGTGATAAAGAAGTTGAAACAAGAGAGTATATTGAGTCATTGGGAATCTTCGCAGAACTGTATCTGACTGCAGCGGTCGTGGGTCCCTTGTTCTTTGTGATCATGTTCTCTATATTAGGGGCACTAGGTGGAGGCGCAGTAGGATTTGGACTTCCACCAACTGTATTGTTGTCTTTACTGGTGTATGTATTAATCCCCGTCTTTGAAGCTTTCTTTATTATTTTAATAGACTCTACACAACCAGCTGAATGAAATAGGAGTGAGTTAATAATGCCAAAAGTTTCACAAGAACGAATAAAGTACTTATGGACAATTTCGTCCATTATAGGAATCCTAATAATTGCTGTAGGAATCATTTTGCCGCTATTAGGTCTTTATATTCGGTTAATACTATTGTTTACTGCTATAATGACCCCAACAGACTTCTTCATCTTGGGTTTGCTAGTTATTATCACTCCCCCAGCATCAGCATATTTCGTAGATCAAAGATGGAGGAATGGAATCGATAATAACCTTCCACAATTGCTAAGAGATATTTCAGATGCTCAAAGAACTGGATTATCTTTGCCCAGAGCTATCTTAGAGTCTTCTAAAAGAGAATATGGTCCCTTGACTACTGAATTAAAAAAGATGGCCGCGAAGATTTCGTGGGGAGTTTCCTTTAGAGAAGCGATGCAAGCTTTATCTGAGACCGCGGACACACCCCTGGTTCGAAGGGCATCTGTTCTAATTCTAGAAGCGGAGCGATTTGGAGGCGCTGCTGAGGATGTATTCGAATCAGCACACACCCATGTCGTTGAGTTATTAACGATTCGTAAGGAACGCGCAGGGCAGATCAGACCTTACATCTTCATCATATACGCTGCTTTCTTAGTTTTCTTGTTCGTTTGTATCGTTTTAATTACTACCTTTTTCGGTCCGATGGCTACTCAAGCAGGTGCAGGTCTATTTGCTCTAGCCATTGACATAGACTACATGAATACTCTTTTCTTACATATGTTAGTTGTAGAAGGATTTTTCGGTGGTCTTGTGGCTGGAAAAATGGGTGAAGCAGAATTACGCGCTGGATTAAAGCATAGCGTATTGTTGGTTGCTTTAGGGTGGATAATCTTCCGCGCGGTAATAATACTGGGCATTAGCCTCGTTTAAACATTCTTACTTGGAGGCAACATTTGAATGACTAAAATCGGCGAAGAGTTGCAAAGCCTTAACGAAAAGATTGAAGAAATAAGTCAGAAAATGCAGAAAATTGGGTTCCTCATTGTTCAGTTAATTAACCGTCTTCCAGAAGAAGAAGAAAAAGTTACAAATAGTACAGAAGCAACAGATATTACTTCGCTCGAATCATTAGTTGCTCAAACTTTGACAAAAGCACTTGAAGGACAACTTCCAAGAATAATAAAAAACGAATTACGTTCTCAAATTGAAGGTAATGAAAAAATTAATGCAATTTATGATGAAATCAAGAGATCTCCTCGAATGGATTCATCAATTATTAATGAACTTAAAGAGAAAGTCTTTCCCCTCTTGACAGAAATGAAAACTGGTGATAGTGAAAATATCCAAAAAATAGAACAATACATGCTTAGCATCCGAAATGAACTCGAAAAACTAACTAGCGGGAAAATTAAAGAAGCTGAAGAAGTTATGAATCGATCTACAGCTTTGTTGGAAAAAGGATTGGCTCTCGTAGAGCTTGAATCTTTACTTAGAGAAATCAAGAGTTATCTTGAGGAACTTGTAATGGGTAACAAAGTGATCAAAGATTTAGATATCAATTCAAAGTTATAATTCGGAGGAACGGTGTTATTGAGTTTAAGTCGATTTAAATCTATCATATGGAGATTTTTCAAAGATAAAGTAGGACAGATGCAAGCAGTTGATTTTGCTATCGCTCTATCAATTTTTCTTATTGCTTTTTCTCAGGTATTGGGAATGGCAATAAATTCTACAACTGCTATCACTGAACAAACAACTCAAGACCATGTTTATATCGCAGGCAGCACTCTCTCAAATTATATATTAACCAATGATGGTGGATTCGATTGGGATGATACAAGTAGTAGTAATTTAGAGCATGCAAATGGATATGCATTAGGCTTAGCGAATGAAACAGATTCTCCAGCCTATACCCTTCACCCTAATGCTTTAGCACGACTAGATCCAGAATCCAAGTATTATCTTCCAATTATCGATGAAACGCAATATGGAATACAAGATCCTTATTATGACTCAGCATATCATGAGTACATTCACCCTACTGATGACTTTAACGCTCATAGCGCTTTAAATATTCCCTATGGAGAACGATTTTACTTTGGCCTTCACTCTCTCATAAGACTCAATCTAAATTATACGTTGGATCCCCTCACAGACCAATTAACTTTAACTACATGGGTTACTGATAATGGACAAAATCTGACTAATTCGAAGGTTAGCAACATCAGACACTATCTCATAGATTCACAAGGGAGTGTTAGAATAAGTAGAAGTTCTTCGGATGCTGTGATAACAGATACCATTGATCTTACTGGACGACCTTATGGTTATTATGCTTATGTGGGACGAGTAGAAACAACAGGTGGTAATTTTGACTTTCGTTACACCATTATTGATTTTAATGCCGACACTATCGATTATAGCACCCTTAAAGTTAATACTACATTACTTGAAAGGAGTTCACGTGACGGAGAACTCCATTTATGGTGGGATGGCGAATCTGGCGATATTCATGCGAACTATACAGTGATTCGTCCAGATGGTAGCACTGCAGAGTCTAGTCTCCATGTTAACAACCATTCGATGTACGAGGATTTGGATTCCTTAGGTGCGAATAATCCTGTTATGGTAGTTGTCCGAGCCTACGATGACAATCAAAATCATGCAGTGACATTTACAGCTCTCCCATTACTATTTGATAGTGATGTACGTCCTACACATCAATCGGACCTTACCCATGAATATATCCGTTCAATTTACGGCATTTCTCCTACAGAAGGCGCAGTTTATACTGAGTATATCCATAAATATGTTTCTGTCAGAGGAATGGTTTTTGAAGCTACTGTATGCTATTGGAGACGTTAATGAGAGGGTAAAGAATGAGAATGAAATTTCTAATTCGCGGAAAGAAGGGTCAGATTCATACTCTTGAGGCAATAGTAGCTGTTGTAATTATGATCATTTTTGCGTTCTCAGTATTTCAGTTCTATTCTGTTCAAGCCTATGAGTCACAATCAGTAGAGGATCTCAAGGAGCGAGGAAGAAGCGCTTTAACCGCTTTGGATGCTTCAGGAAAGTTAAAGGATTGGGTTGCCTTTGACGATGGAGATGATGATGACAATCTTAAAGCAGCATTACAAGAGATGCTACCCTCTGACACAGGATTTAACCTAGCTGTGTTTAGAGATAGTTTGGATGGCACACTTGTAGATTCTGTAAACTATGGAGAATCACCGCCTCCAGATAAACCGATTGCCACTGTAAATTATGTGGTATGTATAGGTTACACAGGTGATATTGATGATGATGTACGATACATAAAATTTCAGCTTTGGTATATTTGAGGAATAATGATGAGAAGGTTTCGCCGATCTTCAAAAGGACAAATCCTATTATTGTCTGCTATCATAGTTTGCATTCTTCTGTTCGCAGTTGGAGGCTTTCTTGCAGACGCTTCCACGAAGAGACCTCCAAGGGAAACAGAGGATATATACTTTGTATTTGCAAACATAAAAGCAGAAACCGAACAAGCTGGAGAACGTGCTTTACGTGATGATTCTGAATCTTATTTGAGCGATTGGACCGAGAGAGTAAATGCTTATATCGAAGAATTAGGCTACAGTGGATTTTTAAGTTATGAAGATTGGACAAGAACCGCGGAAGAATGGTCCGTAGATTTTGTCTTTATTATGCAGTCTACAGATACGATCTTACAAGATAGATTCACTGCCAGTGTTCCCCCTGGCGGTTAAATACACATAATTAAAACATGCTTTATCCAAATGATACAAATACAATTGAATGCATCGAAGAAATGATTCCACGAGAGGATATCAATGAAAAAATTCCTGAAAAGTAAAAAAGGAGTAAGTCCCGTCATTTCGACGATATTAATCTTCAGTATATTAATGACAGGAGTCATTCTCACCTATAGTTGGGGGCTTCCTCTTGTTCTTGTCTTTCAGGATAAATCAGAAGTAAATGATGTAGAAAATCAGTTTTATGAACTTGATCGAAATATCAAAATCGTGACACATGAAGGCGATGGTGCTACAAGATCTACTCAATTTGAATTCAAAAAAGGTTTACTGAACTACACGAGTAGTAGTAATTTCAGTCTTATCGTGGTATCTGGTGATTCTCCCGATTTTGCAGATCCAGATGCTATAATCAGAGGTCTTGATGATTCTGGTATACCTGATCTTGGAAGAATGTCTTATGTTGTGCAGAGTTCAATGGACGATCTTGCGATAAATTCTAGCACTGCTTTGACTGGAGCGGTAGATGCGTATCCAATTTTAAATGTGACGGAAGGAGCACGCGATGCTGGGCTTTATCCGGCGTTTGAAGAAGCAGATCAAAATCAGGATATTAGCAGGATTGTATATACGCGACCAGAATCATCATTCTATTCTCTTTACCTGGAATACCGACCAATACTCGTAATTACTGCCCAAAAATCAGACGGGAGAATCGATTGGCTTGATGTGGAGCTACATTTAATTGAATTAGACAATGTTGGTTCTTTTCCTGAAGTTGGATCAACAAAAATAATCGTGAAACGTATAGATATCATACGCGATTCATGGTCAAGTGTTTCGACCAATATTCAAGATCAAGATCAGGTTTATCTATATGCACTTGTTGATGGAGTATACCAGCAACTCACACTCGATTTTGAAGTTACTGGAGACTTTGAATTTCGCCAACGTAGTGTAATCACACAAATACAAATTTATGATGCTTAAAAGGAGTGACGTGACAAAATTGAGACTAACTAAACGCAAAGATGCGGTTAGCCCTGTTGTAGCAACAATACTACTCACGGCAATTATGATCGGAGGTATTACAGTAGCATACTCTGTAGGCGCTCCTCTCGTCACAGATTTTCAAGATAGGTCAACCGTTAACAATGTAGTTAATGATCTTTATGTAGCCGACAGTAATATCAGAGCCACTATACACGATGGTGTAAGTGGACAAAGAGTCACACAGTTCTCACTTGATCGTGGTTCACTTCATTTTGACGAAGGCACGAATGCATCTCTAGAGATAAGAGGCGGCCCAAGTCCTGAGTATTTGACGATTGGAACAGTAGGTAGTCTAAGATATAGACTAAGGAGTTCAATGACCGAATTACCTATACAAGGTAGCCGTTCTTTTACTGGTGCTATCAGCCAGTTTGTATATACTAATGATACAGCTACGAATAGCGAAATTGCCGTAATTAATTATACAAGACCTTCATTTGGTATATACCAAATCTCTTTGGAATATAGACCAAGACTCTACATAGACGATAATACTCAGACGCTCTACATCTATACTATTCGACTAATTGATGAAGATAATAGCTTTCCCCGTGTTGGATCACCAAGAATTACTTCTACATTTGTAAATCTGACAATTGTAGAATCAAATTACAACGTAGGCTTTAACTGGGCTGTCTACGAAGGTGAAACACAAATTACTGCTCAAAGAGCTTATAATAGTATAACCGTAAAAGTATTGTATTATTATGTTGAAATCTGATATGAGGATAGATTGAAATGCCACACGAATGGGTATCAACTCTTACCGTAATGGCACTTAGTGTACTTGTTCTTTCATCGGTTACATTAACTACACAACAGTACGTATTCAATTTAGAGGATGCATTAGCAGAGGATAAACTACAAGACCTTACAGATGAGATTGCAACAAAAGTTATTTCACTCTATAACTTTGGACATAAAAGTGACGCTGACCCTTCGGATTCAAATCCTATTATTGATGTTGCTAATACTAGATTAACATTATTAGAGCGAACAATAGGCAATTCTTTTTACCGTGTAGTATTAAATAATTCTACTGGTACTGTTGAAGCCTATTTATCAAATGATCCAAGTGTTAGGGCCAGCACATCCCTTCAAGGAATCCATAAGCATGTAGATCTGAGTGGGGATGCATGGAGTGGCAATAATACCTATATTTGGTATCAAAAAAGGCTTAATCAAAAGGATTTGATTTCAATAAATAATGGAGTGTTCGAGTTCTTTCAGTTAGCATTGATAAGCTCGTTAGACGATATGTTTATTCAAAATTTAGGTTTACCAAATCCAACTAGATATGCAGGAGTAAGCATGAATATAACTAATGTTGGCACCAATGATGTTGATGTTTATTGGATTGAGCTTAGGGATTCTGATGGAAACTCGAACTATTATAATTTAGATTCAGGCGATCCTCCTTCAGTATGGTGGACTATTAATGCAGGAGAGACAGAGGAGTTTAATTTATATTTTGGCCCTTGGAGCACCCCACCAACAGGTTATCTTGAAGAACACCCCGGAAGCGATCCTACCTTTCCCAATTACTTAGACGAATACGACGAGTTAACAATTATCTTTTATTTTGATCAAGTCACATTAGCCAACCTAGCTTCAGCAGATAGCCAAGAGTTTACCGTAACACTTCCTGAAGTTCCTTAACAATAAGAGGACAAAGGAATTCAAAAAAACTATTTTTTTCTTTTTAATATCAATTAGTTCGAATGCTAATTTTCATGGATTTGTCAATAAATGAGATATCAGTTCATATGATCTCGTATTTTCTAACTTTGAACACATAGGCTTCCAGATGAGACCCTGAAGCAAAACCAGGGTGGAAAATGGACACCAAAATTGTGAGCGATGATAGTTCTATCCACTTGCATCTTATGCTTGTTTTTCTCTCCTTTGTAATACCCTCAAGAGAAGAAATCTTAATTTTTAGTAGTAGTTCACAAGACGCGTTAAATGAGGAGTTTGGCATGTATAGTGCATTACCCACTTCCGTTATAGAACGAGAAAATATATTCAATTATTGTTTGAATTGCATTGAAATTTAGTGCATGTTTTCTAATTGCGTTTGCCGTGTTCTTGAAAGAAGGAGTGTTTAGGAGTATGTTTATTGCTTTCAATAACAACTTTCTTGATAAATGTGATTGAGAAACGACCAAACCAAGACCAAGTTTTTGGATGGATTGCGCATTATCCATTTTCTCTGTGTGAGCTGGCGTTGGGATGATGATCATGGGTTTCCCGAAGTATATACACTCTGAAGTTGTATTATGTCCTCCTCTATGAATAACCAAATCGCAGATTCGATAGAGGGTGGTTCTCTTTTCTACCCAGCCATAAACTTTCACATTGTCATTAATTATTGGTTTGAAATTCTCACTTCCTACCGTCATAAAAACTTGAAATGTTTTTGGAAATGACTGAAAAATCACTTTCAGTTTTTCAGTAATAACTTTCTTCTCTCTAATTGTCCCACTTAAACCACAGTAGATAAGAGGCCGATTATCTAAATTATAAGAACTTTTAATAGCGAGATCGCTGGAATCTTCAAAGACCATCTCTGGAGTTATATCGATAATAGGACCTATGAATTCGACTCGGTTATAAAAAGAAGAATATACATGCATCTGTGATTTTGCAATCGTCAATGGATAGGGAAAGTCAGGAATATATATTTTTTGGCTTCTTCGCCATACTACACTTAGAAATGCTACAAGGCCGTATTCTAGCAACTTTTTAAGAATTTTTCTAATTTTTGAAAGCTTTGTTATGTGAGGTATTATAATCTTCAGTTGCTGCAATACTAGAAGACAAGGTCGACCAAGAAGCCATGCTGCAATAACTGTAGATAGACGAGAATCAGATATTATTACGTCTGGATTGAAACGTTTAATTAATTGTATCTCCCTGCGAATTTGTTTTAATAGAGCGTATATATGGGATATTGGTCGCGTTGTTGTTCTTACAAAATCAGGAGATCCATCTGGCAACTCACTATAAAGGATTGCCGGCCCCTCCGCTACTGGAAAATTGTGTGCCTTGACAAATTGTACCGCGTCCCCATTTGTTGAAAAAAAGCAAGAAGCCCCAATATCGCGCAATTTCTTAGCTAAAGTAATTAGACGAGCCGTATGACCTAGTCCAATACCACATGGTGCAAGATAGATTAACGGTCGCCTAGTTGATTTATGTTCGGATGCTTTCATGGTTACCATCGCAAGGAGACCCCTCAACTTGTTGGGGGTGATTGACGGTTATCTCTATTTTAGAGTTCTTTTAACGACTTGGCCTTCTGGCTCGGTTTCCTCAAACAACTCTGCCTGAAATTTGGAAATCTCAACATCCTTATCACAAACCCACTGGTCTGGAGGTAACCCCGCTTTAACACAACATTGTGAAAGAAATTGTTCCTTATCCCAGTCCCAGTCTACTGCAACTTGTGGCAATAGCAGTCCTGAGAAGAAATCCTTTCTGACTATTAATCCGTCTTTTCCCACTTCAATGTAATTAGGATATTCTTTTGGATCTTTTACTTCGATTTTTTCTGGAGGTGTTAAAATTGTGACTTCAATAAGAAGTTGATTCAGTTCTTGAAGAGTTACTGGGGGAAATCGGGGATCTCTAGTAGCGGCATTTATCGCTGCGCCTATTGTAGCCCTTATTAAGGGAAAAACTGGCTCTGGATATCCTATACATCCCCTAAGATTGCCTTCTAAAGTATGAAGTGATGTAAAAACACCACATTTTTGGTTTAACTTTTCGGGGGCATCTTTAGGAGGCTTAATTTCTTTACCAGTTTCAATATATGTCTCCATAGAATTCCTAGCCAATTTTATAAGATATTCTCCATCTTGGAGATCAAACATTTCTAACTCACCTTCATCTTGCTTACATCATTATGAAACCTTTTGTTTTAAATAGATGAGCCGATCTCTGCAATTATCTTCCTCATTGATTTGTAGTGCTTTCCCATCCAGTAGATCTTCCCACAATGAATACATTGCCAAAATTGATCATATTTTTTGAACGTCGGAGTCGGGATTTTAGATTTAATATTTTCTTTTTCAGCGGAGGTTATCTTTCCATTACAAAGGGGACATCTTGAACTGGAGGGGTCTATATCAAATTGTATATTAAAAGTCTTTGAAAGGAATGCTAATACTTCACTATTAGAACGTACAGGAATCAGTATTGAGTGTAACTCTTCTCTTATTGCCTGCTGATGTAATCTCTTATCTCTTGTAAGTAAGAATCTGTTTTCGCTACGAGTTCTCTCTAACAACTCTTCGTCAGATACAATTTTAAAATAGAGCGTATCGTATCCAATAAGTCTTAACCACCGTGCCAAACGTCCGAGCATTGAATCTACAACGAATTTAGGGGACAATTTTTCCAACTTTTGCACTCTCTTGTATTTGCTTATCCTGCATGACTATTTGCCCATTTACTATTGTCATTGAGGGAATAGCACGGATCTCATGTCCCTTAAATGGAGAAAATTTCGCCTTAGAGTAAAAATCATCTGGATTTATTTTCTTTCTGATCTTTGTGTTTATTATGGTTAGATTTGCGATGTATCCCTCTTCAATTTTTCCGGTGTTACCAAGATTAAATATCTGTGCAGGTCTTTCCGATGTGAGCATAACAAAGCGATCTAGTGAAAGACGGTCATTTAGTACTTCAGTCATCATTATTGGTACTAATGTTTCCACTCCTGGTATGCCTGAGGGTGCTTCTGAAAATGACTTAGACTTCTCGACAAGAGAATGGGGTGCATGATCACTCGCTAAAATATCGATTTCACCATTTTTTAGCCCTTCCCATAACCCATCCACCTCTGTTTGTGAACGGAGTGGAGGGAGCATTTTTCCCCAACTTTTCCATTTGAATATATCATCTTCAGAAAGCAATAAATGATGTGGTAATACTTCGCAAGTAATATGTGGATTTAATCCCCGTTCTTCCTTAATTGTTTCTAAACTTTGTTTCGTAGTTATATGGCAAATATGCAATTTGTTTTTAGATACTAATGAGAGATTGCAAAATCTTTTTATTGATTCTATTTCGGATTGTGTGTCGTGAGTTCTTAAAAAGTCACTAATCTGTTCTTTTTCATCAATAAGAAGCGATATTTGCTTCTGATCCCCTTTGAATGTATCAGGATGAATGCATATAGGAAGATTATATGATGAAACCACTTTAAGAAATTCCAAGAGCACATTATCATCATTTAAATCTACTGAAGAAATAGGCATATGGGGATATATTTTAAATCCAACAGTCTTTTCCCTGACTAGATTTTCTATATCATCTATTGATTCAGGTAGTCCTGAAAAAAATCCAACATTGGTAAAAATATTGTCTTTGGCCTGTTGTTTTTTCTCTTGTAATCGTATAGCATTGATTGTTGGTGGCTTAGTATTTGGCATATCTAGGACGGTGGTCACTCCGCCC
>NZ_JAHPYX010000150.1:0-2514 GCF_019058535.1 Candidatus Borrarchaeum sp. | reverse complement strand
CTCTAGGAGACGGCATTTTAATCTCCAGTTCTACTATGGCATACACCATATTTAAATTTTCTTTAAAGTGAAATATTTTAAGGAACTAAGCAGATTTGGGAAGCCAAACAGAAAAATGGTCAAAAGTTTTCGTTACAAAAATTGAAGCAAACAGCACAGGTTTTAGTACAAGTTCATTGGCATTATTTCCACTTTTCTAGCTTCCAATTGTTTTTACTAAAGCCTTTTCCAAAAAACACGTTACATTTATGTCTACTGAATCAACTTTTGTAAAACTGTGTTAGATTCAAATGTATATAGTCGGTACATCAAATTTAAATAGGGCAATTACGGTTTCTTATAATTGCATTTAAATGAGGCACAGAAATACCATTTATTGATTGTGTGGTAAAAAAATATGCAGTCACTCGGAAGCGAGAAAATTTCTGATAGATTGAACATCTCAAGAAGTTACGTAACTCCAGAACTGTATGATTCAGGTGGTAATCAAATCAATAAGGATTTTCAAGATTATAAAACTGCTATCGCAGAAACTGTATCGCATAATTTGCAAATGTTAGATGAGTTACCGCCCCTTAGAAATCTGAGTCTAAATGAGCTTAAGGAACACTTTAAAAAACTGCTTGAAGATGATTTGAAGAAAGATACGCTTTTTGAAAAGTCAGTAGAGATAAAAAAATACGTTAGTAACATTTCAAAATATGTAGCTAATTATTTCAGAAATGTTTTTGATCATAACAATAATTGCAAAAAGCGGCTGAACTCCGATATTCTCGACAACTGCAGGATGTTTTTTAATTCGGATTTGCCGTTATCCTATCTTACTGCGGTTGAAAATGCTATACTAGTTCAAAGAGACTTCTTAGATATTTATGAAAAGCTTTTACACAAAGAACGCTTAGAATTGATACTTAACAAGAATAACCGTAAAAAATTCTCAAGGCTGTGCTCAAATCACAACAAATGGGTGGATCAGTTCGACACAAAAATAGATGAACTTGAAAGCATAAGAATCAAGCTGTTTTGGTATATTGATTTTAGCAATTCTAAAACTGTTGATGACATTCTTAAGGTAAAGAACATTAAGTCTAGCGCTCTAGACATGAAGGTATTGCAAGACTTCACTATCTCTCTTCGTAGGCGGACTAATGAGTTAGAAATGCTTATTGAACCTAAAATTGAGTTCAAGCCAATTGTTTCTTATGAAGATAATAGCGGTACCAGAGCCATTCGAAAGGTCATGGAACTATTGAGTACAGCAGAAGGATGAGCGTTGTCATTTGGAAAGGTTGAAGGCTTTTTCATAGATACCTGTATTTTACTACCTCATCCTTTAGAGACTATAATGAAAGCGTGCTCAGATTTCATCAAAGAGACGGCAAGTCAATGTATTTTATCTTCTTCAATCAAAAAAGAAGCTCTGGATCTGATAGAGCAATCTCACAACACAATTCTTCTTAATTTTCATTCAAAACTAAAGCCCTTTCTGACTTCTAAGGGTATAAAAAAAATCACTAACAGAGATGGACAAATTTTCGCAGATTTTTTTGCTGACCAAAAGTCACTGTTCAGAAAACTTCCTTATAGGAAGTCGAATATTCAATACGAAATATTGGGAGCTATGGAAAGTTATATTGCTTCTCAGGTTCATTCACTTAAAGATGGGCAAAAGCTTCCAGTTGACATCTTTTTTGCTGCAATAGCTGCAGAATTAGCAATTAAAAAGCATGAATTGGAAGCACCATTTAAAGGACTTAGATGCGAAGAGATTAAGCCCAGCAATTCTCTATTATCTGCAGTAATCCTAGGGTCATTGCTAAAAAACTCTGGTGACGCAGTGCACTTAGCATCGGCTTTGGAATATCAATTTCGTAATAATAGGTGGGTAATTTTTGTCACAACAGATCAACATGACATTTTGGATAAAGCTTCGGAGTTCAAAGAGATGTTTTTGCAATGTTCGAGACCTGAGTGGGCTTTAGACTACTATCGAGAGATGACGAAAGTCGAATCGCCCTTGGATTATGTAAAGAATGTTAACGACACGCTTACACTTAATCAGCAGAGAGTTTTGGATGCATTAAATCTTAAAATTTGTACCGAATAACAAAGGATCTGCTGAATTGAGCTAGAAAGATTTTCCATTCTTTGGTTCTCCCCAATCGCCCTCAGCAAAGTATGTGCACTTATAAGGAGATATATTTGCCCAAAGGATCATGTATGAAAAGGGTGCTGGTGTGATTGCTGCTTGTGAATTGGTAAATTAATTGGTGAATTTCGTTAGGGTTCTTATAGTGGTTTCTGGCTTTTCCAGCTTGTTGAGAAGCCTATGGTGAACAACACGCGCCAACTCGTTTTCAAGGGAGGTGATATGTGCAGGTTTGCCTTTTTTGATTCCGCTATTCAGTCAGCACCTCACAGGATAACAGCGGTTCACTCTACGATTCTTTCTATATATAGAGGGGGTATAGACAAAAAATCACACAACAGTTCACGCCTGTTCCAGCCAACTCG
>NZ_JAHPYX010000149.1:0-20067 GCF_019058535.1 Candidatus Borrarchaeum sp. | reverse complement strand
CGCACCTCGAGCTCCTTGAAAATAATGAGAACGTATATTTGTAAAACGTTCTTGTCCCCCAGTATCCCAAATAAATAACCTCGTCTGGATATCTTCAATAGTGTACCTCTTGATCCTAAAATCAACTCCGATTGTAACTTTATAATTTTCAACAAAGACTTTTGTAGTACATCTTAAACTAAGTGCAGTTTTTCCAACGCTTCCATCGCCTACAATGATTACTTTGAAAATATAGCTCATCGGATACTTTTCCACCAGTAACTTGTGTCTCTTGCCCCTCTTTTGTTAATTTGTTTCAAAAGAATTTTTGTATTTATGAATTATCCTGTTAATTTCACCTACATTAAACTTGTGATATGTTCTATTTTATTCTTAATATCAATTAACCATGAAAACTTAGAACGAAGAAATTTAGAAAAAACTGTTTCTAGAAACTGTGGTTGGGCGAAAGGTGACTCAATATTATTTAAGAAATGGTACCATTGTTCTGCTATACTTAGAGCGTCCATGTTTACGAGATAATCTATTATTGAAGGATATATTCTAAAAGATCTTGCAGAATTATTCAAAACTGTTATTTTATGTTCAGTCTGCTGTATTTTGGTTTTTAATTTCTTCTCATTATTACTAATTTCTCTTAAATTAGAAATAATTTGATTTCTAATTGACTCATTTTCTGATTTACTTAGGTCATTTTTCAAAGAAGACTTTTTACTTTCCCAAGATTCAATTTGATGATTTAATTCTTCTACTTCACGAATTATCTGAGTATTTAATTCATCATACTTGAGTAAAAATTGATTGTAGGAATTTAGTTTGAGAACTCTATGAATTTGATTGTAAGCATTAAATTGCAAAACTCCAGTGTAATAATCTTTGTTAAACCATGTAAAAATAGGTGGAAACCGAAAATCAATAATCTCTGCAATCTTTTCTGCTATTGACGTATAAAGAGACCCTGCTTGACCTCCAGCGTAAAAGGAGACACCAAGTCCATCGAAAGTTATGTAGTGTCGGGGTATTGCTCTTGGACTAATTCTTTTAGCAATTCCACTTAAATTGGGGTTTTCTTGGTTCTCAAAGTCATAACTATATAATGTCTTACATGAAAGACATTTTTCCTCTAATTGATTTCCTCTTTGTTGAAGGGGAACTTTTCCTTCACATGATTTACAATGATACCAAAAAGGAGCATAATCTTTCAGGATTTTATCTAGATTATATTGATCAGCAAAGCGATTGTAAAGTGTTATATAGTCAGTACTACAGGACAAGAGACGACTAAATGATTCTTCAAAGGCGCTTAACCCATCTGAGTATTTAAAGAAAACTATTGAGCAATTCATTAAATCATTAATGATTTTTGAGAGAATAATCGCATTCATATCCGCGAAATTTTCTGCATTTTGATAAGCTTCTTCTAAAAGATCTACAAGATCACTCCATTTCTTTTGGAAGGGTATCTCAATGTTTTGTTTAAAATCTGAAATGTTCTGACTGGAAAATTCCCGTTCCAGTTCTCCAAGGCAAGTTTCATAATGAGTCTGAATATATTTAACAATATTTTCCCAGGTCTCTTGAGAGGGTTTTTGGATTGCGTACATGCATTTTTTTCTGTCTTTTTTTGCTATTTTTAAACCTACCTTTAAGTAGCCACTCTTAGAAAGATGCGGAAAGCGATTGGACGCAAACCATTCATCATCGGCAAAATCAGTATCTACTACACTAAAAAGGCATACAACTGAATGTCCCTGCTTCTCTAAATGTTGTGCAATATGTTCAAGTAATATTGTTTTCTTAAAAATTCCGCTATAAGGCAAAAAGTTGGGCTGATGAGCAGTTTCGAGTAAAATCGTATTTTTTTCAACAAGTTTCTTAAGAACGTCTTGGAGAGAATTTTGTAGTGTTCTTGTGTTCTGATGAAATTTCGCAATGTGTTTTGTAAGTTCTTTGCTTACATTTACATTCTTTGTTGTTCGAGGGTTTTGTTCAGAAAACTCAATTATCTTTGAGACTAATTTGTTCAGAAACTCTGTCATAAAACTCCTCATATATTTTTACGTGAAATAAATTAAATCATTTCACGACTAAAAATCCTTCGGCTTCCTTCCAACACCTCTATAGACTAACTTTGCCTTTAATACATCAATCGGATCAAAAACATTTCTTGCGTCAACAATCACGCCAGGCATCTTCATTCTTTTACTAAAATCATCAAGATTTAGATTTTTAAAAACAGTATGAGCCGTGATTATCACAACACAATCCGCTTTTGTGATCGCTTCTTCCAGAGTTTTTGCGAAATCAAGATTAAAAAACTTCATCACTTCATCTCTGTTTAATAGAGGATCGTATGCAACTAATTCAGCACCTATACTCCTCAATTTTTCAATAATTACACTTGCCGGAGTATTTACACATGACTTAGCATCGCTTCTGAAAGTTAAGCCAAATATAGCTATTCTAGCCGTTTCAGGGCTTTTTTCAACCTCTTTTAATCCTTCAGTGATCAGGTCAACAATGTGAAAAGGCATTCTTTCATTAATTTTTCTTGCAGTTTCCATAAGCGGAGAAGTGATTCCTACCTTATTAGCGGCATCCATAACAAAATAGGGATAATAGGGAATACAGTGTCCTCCAACTCCTGCTCCTGGAATGTGTATATGTGAAAATGGTTCTGTATTTGCTGTTGCAATAATTTCAAAGATATCCAATCCTAATGTTTCTGCAATTAGCGCAAGTTCATTTGCCAACGCGATGTTTACATCACGATATACGCCTTTAAAGAGTTTAACAGCTTCTGCTGTTTTTGCATCTCTCACTTTAATCAATTCATTTTTAATTACGCTCTTATAAAGGGCAATTACAGCATTTGCACTTTTTTCATTTATACCGCCAACTATTTTAGGGTATCTTACTGTGAAATCTGGAATAATGCTACCTGACATGACTCTTTCAGGACTGAATGCTAGACCAAAATCAACACCAGCTTTTAATCCTGAATTTTTTTCTAGGGTTTCTTTGACAAGCCCTTCTGTCGTTCCTGGTGGTACAGAGCTTTCAAGAATAACCACATCATTTTGCGAAAGACCTTTACCGATGTATTCAGCGACAATTACTACAGCTGATAAATCTGGGGTTTTAAATTGGGTAAGGAGAGTAGGAACAACTATTATCTTTACATCACTATTAATTGCACCCTTGAGAGTATCGGTAGTAGCCGTTATCCTTCCTTCTTCATAACTCTTCTTGAACATCTCCATTAGTTCTGGCTCATTTTCGATATAACAAATACCACTATTAATTAAGTCTACGCGTTCTTCGTCTTTATCTACTCCAATAACTTTCGCACCCACATTTGCAAATATTGATGCAATAGGAAAACCAATATTTCCAAGACCGAAAACTGTTATTGTAACATCACCATTTTTTACAGAATTCAAGATATTCTCTTTTGATTGAGAAAAGATCTTCACCAAAATAAACCGCCTCTTTTCCTTATACTTAACGCTTATTCTTTAATTCATGCTAAACTTTGGCATTTGCTGATTTTAATGCATTCAAGGCAATTTCTAAATTTTTTAAACCTTCAATTCCGTTAACTATTGGAGTCTTATTTTCTCTTACACATTTTATAAAATGTTCTAACTCAAGTTTTAATGGTTCTTGCTTCTCTATCTCTGGTTTTTCTATCTTTGGATCACCAGATTTTGAAATAAGGTCTAAATAATCTTTATAGTCTGTTTCGAGCATTTTACCATACACTAGAATATCTTGCGTAATATAGTCTACAGTTGCGAATCCATCAGAAAATGTCAAACTAAGTTTTCTAATTTTTGTAGGTGTCAATCTGTTTACTTCAATGCTACCAAGTATACCTGTTTCAAATTCGAGAAGGATAGATGCATAATCTTCATATTTTGTTGTTTTTGGACCTATCTTTGCATAAACGTTCTTTACTTTCTTTTCAGTTAAAAAACGCATGACATCAATATCGTGAATTGCTAGATCTATTAGAACGCCAGTATCGCGTGCCCTATGTATATATGGACCGATTCGCCTTGCCGAAAGGGAAACAATTTCTCCTAAATATTCTTCTTCTATAAGCTCTTTCATCTTAAGAATTGCAGGATTAAAGCGTTCAATATGTCCTACCATAAGAATTAATTCTTTTTGTTCAGCACTTTTGATTAAAGATTTAGCCTCAGCTACACTAATTGTTATTGGTTTTTCAACAAGAACATGTTTCTTGTAAGAAAATACATCCATGATTACTTTCTTATGAAGTGGAGTTGGTACTGCTATACTTGCTGCATCAATATCCTCATTTTTTAGCAATTCACTATAACCAACATAGCCATTTACATTGAATTGTTTACTAAGTTGTTTCACGAGTTTTTCGTTAACATCCGAGAATGCAATTAATTCTACTCCTTTCATTTTTGAATAAACACGCATATGATTTTTGCCCATATACCCAGCGCCAATAACTCCAACCTTAATCGTTTCCAAGGACTAACCTCAGTTATGCTATTTCATTCTTACTAATTTTAAATTTTAATGGCATGTTTTAGATAAATCAAACATCTTTCTTTCGAAATAGTCTATAATTGAAACCTAATATCACTAGTTGCATCAAAAAGTGCACAGATTATAAATTTTGGGGAAGATATTCGCAGAATTTCAAGACACATATATTGCCGAATGGCTTTGTTAAAACTTAGATTGATTACTAAATAAGAGAGTTTTTGATAAAATCCCTGCTAAAATGATTTAAAAGAATTAAAATATTTAAGAAATATACTCATTGATCCCCTAAAAGTAATTTATGACTTGTTGTTTATTAATTCTAATTAAAACAAATTTTTGCGGAAATAACGAGATCCTTGATTTAAATCATACAATCTGTTTGGTTAGGCAACCAAAACCTACCATCGGACAATCCATAGTAATTCAAATGCTTCACAGAAACGTACATTCTGAGAATAACCTCTAATCTTCGCAAGTCCTTCGACCAAATCGCATTCCATATAATAACTTGAACTTTGTGATGCGTAAACTCGAATTGCATCCAATTTTGTTTCAATCGTATCCTCAACATTGACATAAACTTGGGGAGTGAAAGAAGGAAGTATGCTCGGAGTCTCGTAAAGAAGAACTTGGGGAGTCTTTCTACAGGCGACTCTAGTTGCAAGAAACGCTCCTAAATGATCTTGATGTCTTTCATGTTCAGAATGCGAATATACTATATCTGGATTAATTTGTTTAACAAGTGCTTCAATAGCTAGTATAGTAGCCCTTAAATTCTCGAAAATATAAGTATCCTCTAAATCTGCAAAACTTAAAGACTTTATGCCAACTATACTTGCCGCTCTTCTAACTTCGGACTCTCTTATAAGTGGATTACCATGTTGTCCTCCACCCGTTAGAATTAAACCATGGATAATATCTCCCCTCGCTTTATGCTTAGCTAAAGTAGCTCCACATCCAATTTCAATATCATCAGGATGCGCCCCAATAGCTAGAACTACTTTTTGTTGCCTATTTGAGTTTGTCTTTACTTTTGTATTCGAGAAATTCTTGTAATTAGTTTTTGTCAACAGATCTCTCTCAAAGTTCATTTCGTTAATATCCATGAGTATCTACCATGAGAAGAGTTTCTAGCGCTTATTAAGAATGAAATATATTATTTCTTACTTTTAAATACATATTACATTTGTGTAGATACCCTTCCATTTTCTTAAAATAGTTAATTAGTAAGAAAACTGTTAGTTTATACTTTTTTTGTCACGATTTCAAATAGAGACGTTTCATTTTAATCCTTCGAGTTCCTTTTGGCTTTCTTGAATTACATTAACAATATATTCTTGATCTTCGCGTTGTAGATAGGCATGGATCGGTATGCATAGCACCGTTTCAGATGCTTTTTCTGCAACTGGGAATTGTCCATACTTAAACCCATAAAGTCTTCGAAAAATAGGCTGAAGGTGAAGTGAAGGAAAGGCGATCCTAGTTTCTACTCCTACATTTTCAAGAATGGATTGTAAAGCGTCTCGTTGTGCTTGATTACTTGTAAGAACTGAAAAGAGCATATAGGAATGCAAATTATATGATCTTACAGTTTGTGGACGAATAAAGTCAAATTCGCGAAAGATATCGATGTAATATTCAGCTAACTCTTTTTTGTGTTTTAATATATGATGAATTCGTTTTATTTGAACTAATCCTATTGCTGCAACAAGATCCATCATTTTATAGTTCCAACCGATTTCTACATGATGATATCTCCCATCTTGTCCGTGATTGAGTAAAATTCGTGCTTTTTTTGCGAGTTCATCATCATTTGTTGTTAACATTCCACCCTCGCCTGTTACAATATTTTTATTTGGATAGAATGAAAATGTCCCTGCATCGCCCAAATTTCCTGCTAGTTTCTTCTTGTATAATGAACCGTGAGCTTCCGCAGCGTCTTCTAAGACAAACAAATCGTATTCTTTTGCAATGCGGATTATTTCATCCATTTCAGCACATTGTCCAGCATAATGAACTGGTATTATAGCCCGTGTATTTGAGGTTATAGCTTCTTCAATAAGCAGAGGATTGATGTTTAATGTTTCAGGATCAATATCAACAAAAACTGGTTTTGCGCCAAGTAAAACTATAACATTCGCGGTTGCGGCGAAAGTAAAGGGAGAGGTTATGATTTCATCCTTTGGTTTAATACCCTTAGCTGCTAAACCTACCTGTAGTGCTGCTGTGCCTGAATTAAATGCAATTGCATGATTTGTTCCAACATATTCTGCAAAGGATTTTTCAAACTTTTCAACATATTCACCCTGACTCAATCTTTTTTCTTTCAATACTTGAGTTACAGCGGCAATCTCTTCAGCTTCAATGATAGGTTCAGCTATATTTATTCTTCGCATTCTTCCTACAACCGTTAAGAAACTTTTGTTGATTTTACGTAAAGTATTTTTTACCCATAGTATCTATTATAATTGCAACTATGCTTCTACCACTACCTTGCGTAGAAGAAGGGGTTGAGATTTTATTAGAACTGAAATAAAGTATATCCATTTTTAATACATATAGAATATGTAGAGATACTTCTGTATGTATATCCGCTATGAATTTACACAATTTATAAAACTCAAAAATGATTTTTGAGTTAAGTATCTGAAATTATTTCGTAAAAAGAGCTACTAAATAAACGAAGGTCGGGTTTTTATTGAAATTAACAGATTTTTTACAAAATTTATTTCTCTTATCGTGCTTATTTGGCGCAGCCTTATTTATATTTAGTTTCATTACTCAAACACCATTTGTGGGAATCATTGCGATTGTTATATTTGCAATAAGCATTCCTTTTCTACTAATAAAACCTCAACAATATTCTATAGATGAATTATTTGAAAACCTATTTTTGACAAATTTATTAAACTTGAACAACTTTCTTGAATCTCTCAACATCAAAGGGACCGGGATTTATCTTCCTCCTAAAGCAAATGAACCAGACAATTATGTCTTTGTTCCATATGACAAGTATGATCCTTTAGGCAAATTATCATCAATAGAAAACAATAGAAAAAAAAGCATACTTTTCAAAGAAGGGATTTTGTTACGCTCAACAGGTTCTCCCATCATAAATTCCTTAGAAAAGAAATTCGATGTCAATTTTTCAATGTTGGATTTAGAATCACTAAAAGAGACTCTTTCTGAACTTTTTGTGAATGAATTGGGCTTAGTGAATGATGTCTATGTAGAGATTTTAGAAAACAAAGTTTATTGTATCTTTCTTGGATCAATTTATTTGAATCTTTGTAAAAAAATCCATATTGAAATGCCTGAGCTTTGCACGAAACTTGGATGTCCACTAAGTGGTGCTACAGCGAGCATCCTTGCTAATATCACAGATAGATATGTTTCGATTGAAAACTGCGAAATTAATTATAGAGAAAGAAAAATTGAAACAGTATATAGATTACTTGTCAAACGCTATATGGTGTAAGTTTTGAACTAAAATGTATAAAACCAGTCAGAAATGCTGTTCTTCATTTTAAAAGAGCAAAAATTATCTATTCTTAATACTTTAAATAACGAATGACGAAGAGCAGAGAAAATACTACAATTCTGCTTAAATTACATATGTAAATGAACTACCTACAAAGGTGAATTTTTGTGGATATTGAGGATTTAGCACTTTTTGGAGGTGAACCAGTAAGAAAAACACCTATTTCACTTTCTAAACCTTTCATAACTCAAGAAGAGATAGACAATGTAATAGAAGTACTTAGATCAAATTGGATCGTACAAGGTCCAAGAGTTGAAGAATTTGAGAATAATTTTGCAGAATATGTGGGAACAGAGTATGCTATTGCTGTTAGTTCAGGATCAGCAGCATTGCATCTAGCATTACTTTCTATAGGTGTGAAACCTAATACTGAAGTTCTTATTCCGGATATAACCTGCATATCAGTACCCAACGCAGTATCTTACGTTGGAGCATTTCCTAGGTTTGTAGATGTTAATATGAACACTTATAACATTTCATTGGAAGCGTTAGAAAGAAACATTTCAAACAAGACTAGTGCTGTTATTCCTATTCACCTTTATGGTCATCCTGCCAGTTTAGATGAGATTCTAGACCTTTCAAATAAATATGGATTCTTTGTGATTGAAGACTGTGCTCAAGCTCATGGAGCGGAATATAAAGGCAAAAAGGTGGGATCATTTGGAGATATTGGAATTTTTAGCACGTATGCAACAAAAAATATGACAACTGGTGAGGGAGGCATTCTTGTGACTAATAGACGAGAGATTGCAAAAAAGGTTAGATTTCTAAGAGATCAGGATAAATCATCAAATATTCCAATTCTTGCTTATAATTACAAGATAACTGATATAGAAGCCGCAATCGGATTAGCTCAATTAAATAAGTTGGATAAACTTAATGCGCAAAGAATTAGCAATGCTATGCTTCTTTCATCTCATCTTAAAGATATAGATGGTGTCAAGATTCCTTTTATTTCAAATTATGTCAAACACGTATTTCATAGATACACATTATTTTTCGAACCGCAAAGATTCAAAGGATCAAGAGATGAACTAGCTAGTGCACTTGAAGCTGAAGGTATTAAGAATGGTATACTGTACACGCCTCCAGCACATCGTTACCCATATTATCATAAAAAATACAATTTCAATAACAAACAATTTGAAAATGCTGACTTAATCTCAAAGTCTATTTTGTCAATTCCTGTCCATCCAAATCTTGAAAAACAAGATTTAATTGATATTGTGAATGCTACCAAAAAAGTAACAATGCAATATTGTAAATAAATTTAATATAAATTTCCTAAATCATTTTTATACATTTCTAATATGAGGATACGAATTAATCAAAAACATATTAAACCATAACGATCCAATTAAACAAAACACAAGTGAAACAGTCATAAAAATATATAAATTTCTTTCATTTTGTATTTCAGCGATTTTTAAACTTGCAATGATGATAACAGGAATGATGAAAAAAATCCACGCACGATAAGCTTGTTGGGCATAGGTTCTTCCAGAAAATAGACTGTCGATAACTATATTGAGTACAAAATTGATGAACATTGAGATTATCCAAAAAATAAGAAAAATGTGGGAAGTTTCTTTTTGATATTTTCTAAGAAATGGAATGAAACTTATGATCCCAACAAGTGTGATTATTAGAGAGCCTGCATTCATTGCAACTAAATTCAGTAATGAAGAAGATCCTTGGGTTGTGGTATAATGCTCGGTAAATCCTTCGGGTGTTGGTGTTGATGTGCCACTCAAAGAGATTAATAATGCTTCAATATTTAATGCAAGAAAATTGCCTATAAAGCCTGCATAATCAACTTCTTTTCCCCAGAAAATCCAGATAAAAGATAAACCAATGCTTAATATTATGAAACGAAGAGATCGTGAAACTGGTAGTATTTCTCTTATCCTCGTTTTGAATGTTCGTGGAAGTCCAAATGCTAGTAATGTAAAAAGAAGCGGAATCAATGTCATTGTTGAAGTGAGATTATGCATCGAACATAAGCAGTAAAACAGGATAAAGCAAATAGAGGCTTGACTCCATTCTCTTTTTGGATAAGGGTCTTTAAAGAGGTAGAAAAAAGTTAGTAGCATTAAGTATACAGCAAAACCCTCTGGAACAAGATATGACTGCCGTAAGACTATGATTTCCATCGCTGAAAAGAAAATTGTTGAAATGAATGCGGCTTTTTCATTTTTAAAAAACTCTCGCACAAGCAAATACATAGGTAAAATCGACAGTGAGTTAAACAATGGTGGAAATAGCAAAGAATATTGCAGAAGGGGCAATCCTGTTAATGTATATACTACAATTAAAAGTGAATAAAAACCTGGATGGCCACGTCTGAATACTTCGTTACTTAGATATAACTCTCCAGTTGTATAATCTAAAATCCCATCATAATACTCCCATGGATCGTAAAATGGTAAACTGCCTAAAAGTAGGAAAGGAATTAATCTAAGGAGAACGGCGATTATATAGCTAATTATCAAACCAATGAATAGATTTTGTTTTTCTAACTTAATCTACTCCTTGAAATCATTTGAAACTTATAGTAATATTCGAAAATGAACATTTTTTAACATTATATAATCTTAAAAGATCTCCTGTAAAATCTATTTAAAATATATTTATTATTATGTGTCTTTTGATCATTGGAATATTATGATCCGAAAAAAATTACATGGTTTCTTTTGAGGTCACTTCATGAAAATCTTACAAGTTACTCCTTATTTTTTCCCTAGTGTGGGAGGCATAGAGAATCATGTAGAAAATTTGGCGAAACATCTTGTTAAAAACGGACATGAAGTCACTATCTTTACTTCAAATACTCATTCTGCTTTACAATATGAAAGAAGAAACGGAATCGAGATTTTTCGATTTGATCCTCTGCTTGTTTTATTTAAGAATCCTATCTCTTTAAAAATTCTATCCAAACTTGAAACCATAAAAAAGTACGATGTAGTCCATGCCCATGATGAACATGGCTTTCTTACAAATTTAACAGCTTTCATACGAAAAATTTGCAGGATTCCTTTAGTTGTCACATGTCATGGAGATCTTGTCCCTGAGACCTTTTTTGAGAACATCATAATAACTACGTATGAAAAAACATTGCTTTCTTTTACTTTTAAAAACGCTGATTCAATAATTGCTCTTTCGAATGCGCATAAGATCAGCCTACAAAGATTTAATGTGTCTGCAAAAAAAATCTCTGTGATACCTAATGCTGTAATTTCTCCGAATCTTGATACTATAAAGGGATCAAAATTCATTAAAAAACATCGCTTACAAGGAAAAAAAATAATATTATTTGTAGGACAACTTCTTCAAAGGAAAGGTATTCAATATTTATTAAAAGCGATGAGAAATATCAAAAAACATGATCTAAACTCAATTTTAATCATTATTGGAAAAGGTCCCTTTCAATCTGAGTTAGAAAATATCTCGAAAAAACTAGGCATTGAAAAATATGTTAGATTTTTTGGTTTTGTTACAAAGGATGAATTATTAGAAGCTTATGCAGCAGCAACGGTCTTTGTTTTACCATCTCTTGCAGAAGGTTTGCCAACAGTAATATTAGAAGCAATGGCTTTTTCTAAGCCTGTAGTAGCAACCAAAATCAAGAGTTATCCTAAATCATTTGACAAGGTTTTAAAATTTGCTCCAACAAAAGATTTTGAAGCATTAGCGAGTGAAATTATTTCAATTCTAAAAGATCAAAGCTTGGCTCATAAATTGGGGAGATTAGGTGCTTCATTGGTTGAGAAAGAATTTAGCTGGCCTAGTGTGACTACTAAAACTATTGCATTATATAGGTCACTTCGATATAAAATTGCAAATAGAATCTAAGAGTAATATTAAAAATTTCCTTTAATTTATTAAAACAGAGCCTGGAGAAAAAAATAATATGAGAATAGGAATCGTTGCAATGAGCGGAATATATCCTGCAAGCATCGGTGGACCTGAAGTCTATATTTATTATTTATCACGAGAGTTGGCATCTCAAAATAATGAACTACATATATTTACTAGGGTAGAAAATCGGAATGATTTAAACAAGTTAAAACACATTTCTGAAGAAATCCCTAATGTTCAAATCTATCCTTTGGTTATGAAGTATAATATTTCAAATTTATTGAATCTGCCCGTATTTCTACGTCAATTTAAACAAATAACACAGATGTTTAAAAAAACTGTAAAAAAACTAGATGTGATCCACTATAATGCACCTCCTGTTGATATAGCATTTATTTTCGCATTATTTGCAAAGCGGCATTCAAAAATTCAAACATATTTTTTGCATCATGGACTCTTCGCTGAAATGGGCGACATTCTTTCAAATTATGGAATGCCAGCTCAATTTGAGATAGTTTTCCAAAATCTTTTTAGATTTCTTGCAAAAATGAAGTTCTTTACTCGTGTTATTGTTCCAAATAATTATGCTCTTAATTTAGCAATCAAAAATGGGGTCTCTAAGGCTCAGACATGTCGAATTCGTGTTGGAGTAGATATATCAAGATTTCAAAAAGCAGATCCTTTTAATCTAAAAGGAAAACCAAAAATATTATTTGTTGGACGACTTGCTAAGATTAAAGGTATTGATGTCCTTTTGAAGGCGTTTAATAAATTACTTCCCAAATATCCAGAATCAATACTATATATTCTAGGAAAAGGCGAATATAGACATTATTTAGAACGACTAGCTCAAAAGTTAGACATTGAGAAATCAGTTAATTTTCTAGGTTTCGTGTCTGATGATGATCTTCCTCGATACTTAAAATCATGTGATATCTTTGTTGTCTCTTCTTTTAGAGAAAACCAACCGATTACAATTCTAGAAGCAATGGCTTCTCAAATTCCAGTCATCGCAACGAATATTGAAGGAATCGATGAAATCATAAAACACGAAGAAAATGGGCTTTTAGTCCCAAAAAATGACATAGAATCACTTGCAATCGAAATAATTAGACTTTTAGAAGACAGGCAGCTTTTTGATGCTCTGACAAAAAATGGTTTTACTACTGTTGAGAAAAATCATTCTTACAAACATATTGGGTCAAAATTCACAGAATTATTTGAAGAATTACTAAAGAATCGATAATTTAGTTGTAATAAAGACACTTTGAAATTATAACCTATTTTATAAAAACTGCTGAGAATCGTTTTAATTAATATAAAAAGTGTTTACGAATGAAAATTCCAGGAGAATTAAGTGAAGTTTGTAATAATATTGCTACAATTTGTCCTTGGAACATCTTAGCAATAGTTCTTATTGGATCCTTTTCTACAGCAGAAGGTACCTTTTTCCAAATTCATAAAGATGAAAAAAAGTCACTTAGTGACTATGATCTTGAAATTCTTGTGAAATTTTATGACCCTTTTCTTCTAAAAAAAGCCAATTTTATTGCTAGTCAATCCAATTTAAAAATTTCAATCGGAATAATGCCGATTAGCCAACTTAGTAAATTAAAAATGATTCAAACATATGATATGAAAATGAAAGGCGTTTTCATAATTGGCAATAAAGAATTGTTAGATAGTATACCAATGGAAGTTCCTTCAGACATTCCAAAATATGAAGCGATTCGTCGTTTATTAAACAGCGTTATGGAGATGAATGAAGCAATCGGAAGTTGTGAATATCTTAACTCTTCAAAACGCTCTAATCTCACTGTAAAGATTAAATATTCAATAGCGAAGTCTTATTTAGCGTGTTGCACAGCTTTACTCACATTAGTAGGAAAATATCTACCTACATACCAAGAGCGTAATCAATTATTCTCTAAGTTATTTAAATCATACTTTAAAGAACTGCATAGAAAATACCCTTCTTTCCCAATCAAAGTCCGTTTGGCGTTGAAGTTTAAATTGAACACAAAATCCACTGAATTGAGCGAATTCCCACAAGAATGGTTTGAAGCACGAGATTATCTTTTAAGTACACTTAAGTATGTTTTATCAAAATATTTTAGAGCCTCAAATACAAACCTTTTCAACTTATTAAAAAATTTAGAAGTTTTACCACCAAAACCATTCCTTAATATCGCTTATGCGTTAAGTTTGCTTTTTAAAAAGAAAATACCACCAATTAGGGCATTTTTTATTACATCAATGCTTGAAATACAAACTGCTGGTGTGTATTTGATAAAATCCATAAATGAGGATGGATCTATTAATGAAGAACTATTGAATAAGGCTCGTGAAAAGATAAAGAAGTTTTATCCGATCAATAAACGCTCTATAAAAGATTGGAATTCAATAAAAAATGTAATTGTCCATGCATGGAATATTGCACCTGATTATTCGATGGATTAGGAGATTAAATTGTCTGAAAAACTATTGGTTATAGTGATTGATGCATTCCGATATTCTTACTTGAATAAAAAACTGACTCCTAATCTGTTTGAATTGGCTGAAGCAGGATCCTTTGCTAAGTTAGAAAGCGTTTTGGGTTATTCTGATACTGCTAAATTTTCCATGATCACAGGAGCGTATCCTGAAGAAACTGGTATCTGGGCAGAATTTATTTTAAAGCAAAAAACATCTCCAACTCGCCTTGAATATTTACCTTTAGATTATTTCCCACATTTGATTAGCGCACCTATAAAATTGCTTTTTTCCAGTTTTTTAAATTTAAATTTAAGAAACATTCCTCTGAATCTTTTGAAATATTTTGAGCCCGCAAAAGAACATAAGCATATGGTAACTCTTTTTGATCTTTTTAATAAACATTCCATTTCTTACTTTGATTACGAAGAGAGAAATCTTAAAATTCTTGAGCGAGGAGTTATAAAAAAGATTGAAAGTACGGATATCGATGTTGTTTTTCTTAAAATTCCCGATTTAGATCTTCAAGGTCATATATGGGGAGTTAATTCGTCATCCACAATAAAACGAATTGTTAGTGTTGATAAACATATTAAACGCATTTTAAACTCTTTCAAATCAGAGGTATGGAATGAGGAGTTTAACACGATTATAATGTCTGACCATGGTATGGTTCAAGTAAAACAATATATTGATCTAGCAAATGTTCTCAGGCGTTTTTGTAAGGAAGAAAAAGATTTTATTGCATTTTATGACGCTACTCTTGCTCGCTTTTGGTTCAAGAATGCTTATGCCAAAGATAAAGTGTCTAATTATCTTAACAGTCTTAAAATTGGAAAAATCTTAGATGAAACAGAACTGAAAGAATTTGGAGTCTATTTTCCAGATAAAAGATATGGTGAATTGATCTTTCTTCTTGACCCTGGATACATCATTTTTCCAAATTTTTATGAGGTTTTACCCTTCCCGCCTAGAGGAATGCACGGATATGACCCAAAATTCAAAGATATGTTAGGAATACTCATTTGTTCCAATGATTTAAGCAAGAATACTGTAAAAATTGTGGATATTTTCCGCATAATTCTAGAAATGCTAAATATCTCATATTAACTCAAGAATTTTTGAAATGTAATACGTAATAAGGCAAAAACAATTTTCAAACCATCTAAGATTGTTGTTCCCTTTTCGATTGCTTCTTGTACCAAATTATCTTTGATTGGAACCTCAACAATCTTCAACTGCGATTTAGCAGCCTCGATTATCATTTCACTCTCTATTTCAAATCTATTGCTTCGCAAATTAAGATCAAGCAATTTGTCACGTCTAATAGCTCTAAAACCGCATTGTGATTCCTTAACTGGGTTACTAAAACCAGTAAATAGATTGGTTATAAAAGTCAATATTTGATTTCCAAATACTTTGTATTCAGGTATAGCAGATTTGCCGTCTTGGATGAATCGACTTCCAATTGCCAAATCCGCTTTTCCGTGCAAAATAGGTTCAGCCAACTTAGGAATGAAATCTGGATTATCTTGGCCATCTGCGTCAATAAAAACAATAACTTCAGTTTTATTATTTTTTAGTGTTTCAATTGCTGTTCTAATAGCATTACCCTTACCTAAGTTCTTTTTGTGTTTTACTACTAATGCTCCTAAAGAACGAGCCACGTCAGCAGTTGAATCTATACTACCATCATCAATTACAATAACTTTTTTTGAGAATCTTAAACAGTTTTTGACTATAGGCGAGATACGATTTTCCTCATTATAGGCTGCTATTACTGTGATTATATTTCCTTTTTGCCCTCTTTTGTTTAAAGAACCAAATTCTAATAATTCGCCACTAGAATTGCTTTTAACTCTTTTTGCTTCCACGGTAGCAACCCACACTAAAAACGATTCTCATCAATATCTTTCTTTAATTTTTAATTCAAAATACAAATTAAAATATGTTTTTATGAATTCTAACTGAGTATTTTTCTACGAAAAAATTATTTGACGAATCAAAATATTCATTCTTTGGAATTTCATTCCTTCAATTGTAGTATTCTGCTTTCTAATTGATTTATCTTAATCTTTAGTTGTCTGGATGCAAATACTCCTCCGCCACCAATTGATATTAATATAATTAAATTCGCTATAACATAGTAAAACAAAATTGTAAAACGACCATAAGAAAGTCCTAACCATTCAATAAATCTCAAAATTAGTGGTAGTGGCGCATATATTCCCCATATATATGAAATCACAAAAATCATAAGCAATGCCACACTGAGATAAGTTAAGGAAGTGAAAAATAATAGCCTCGACTCAATTCTTTCTTTGTAACAATATATACAAAGATTTTGGTAGTTTAAGCTGCATAATTCACAGATAGATCTTGTACATCTTAAACAGGTCATTTGAGGTATTTGCGAAGGATGAATTTCGCAGGTTTTTTTATCAAAAATTTCTTTAACTTTTTCTTTAATTATTTCATCGTCGTCATGCCTGCTTTCTGTCAATACTTCCATTTTTGCAATGTATTCAAAGAGGAATACGGTAAAAATGAAAAAAATTGAAATCTCAATTAGAATTGGAAAAACGTAAGAAATTATGTTGAATTCAATACCAATTGCAACAAGAATTAATAGAATTGAAAACAAAACAACAGGGAACTTTAAAAATAGCCTACTTAGCTTTCCTTGTTTTAACACAATTTTTAGTTCATTCGTGAAGAAAATCAAAAAGAAGATGATAATTAATAATGAGATTGTTAGACTAGTCGTTAATAATAAAATTAGGGAGGCAATTATTAGTAGGGAAATATAAACACTCCTTCTATATGCTAATATTGACTCAACGTTCCTTCTTTGGTTCAGCACATACTCAATCGTCTTTAGTCGCGGAATAATCGCTAGTAGTATACAACTAAACAACGTGATTTGAACAAACGTGTAATATAAATAATTAAACGATTTTTGAATTAAGAAATAGAATAGAAATAAGAATATCAAAGAAATGATTGAAATCAAGAGATATTGATTATTTCTTTGAATTTGTGTATCAAATAGTGGATTTATATCCTTTAAAGCAGTTTGCATTAATTGATTATCTTTTTGATGGTCCACGAAAGCACCACAAGGTAGAAATTTTATCTTTGAAATCTAATTAGATTAATCATGTTTTTAATGAAAAAACTTGTACCCACAAACATTATTATTATGCAAAGGTAGATTAGTTCTGGGACAGGATTTAAAGTCTTATAGTAAATTGAAACGATTCCACTTCCTGTAACAGGGACGATTATAAACTCAGCAAGTGGATAATCAGTAAATATTAGTTTATCAAGAGAAGGCGGATTGATTGATACTTCAACTGTAATATGTTCTATTGATGATTCAGAATTCATTGAAAGGGCATATAGTACGCTTGAAGATAGATTTTCCCTTACAAAAAGAAAAATATCTACGTCCAAATCCCCAGAAATTGGCTCAGTTGCAACTTCAACAATACTTCCATCCTTTACTCGCAATTCGACTGACATTTTTTGATCCAGGATTAATATTTCACTAACTGATCTTTCTCCCGTTAATTCCGTTCGCCTCGAATCAAGATAAATTTGTTGTTCGCTGGAATATTCTATATACTTAAAATCAACAGTTAATTCAGCGATGACAAAAGATGAGAGCAATATAAAGAAAAACGCGAATACTAGTTTGATTTGTCTTGATCTCAGTTTCATCTCTTCTCACATTTTTTGTACTGAACACATTCTTAGAATCTGTTATATTATTCAATGTTCTTTTTTATGATAGAACAAAGACTAATACTATTACGTTAAATATTTCACTATTTAACTCAAAATAGGCGGAGAACATTCTTGAGAATTTGTATAGTTATTCCGTATAATGTCGTAGAAAGTCATCATGGGAACGCCATCAGAGTAATGAATTTGATACAATTTCTCTCAAGAAGACATAAATTAACAGTGCTCATGTATGACCTTTTCAATAAACGAAGGGGACTAAAATCACAAAAAATTGATTCTTATTTTCTATCTGTTGATTTATGGATTACATTCGCCTCTTTTTTTTCTAAAAATTTTTTAAAAGCATCATCTTTTGATTTATTGTCCTCTACTTTTCCACCTTCTTATAAATTCAAATCTACTTTGAATAAAATATTAGAAAAGAATAATATTGATATTCTACAGTGCGAAAATGCTTGGACTGTCTCAAATTCAATTACACCTGCAAGAAATAAAGGCATTCCCGTGATAGCAACCCTTCACGATGTTTTAAGTGAAAGAGTGCCACAGCTATGTAAGAGTCTCAATACACCCCAAATCATAGCTAAGAAGCTAATTTCTAAAACAAAAGATTTCGAATTGAAAGCTATCAATCAAACCGATATGAATGCATGTGTTTCAGAAGAAGATATCAAAACATTTACCAGTCTTGGATGTGATCCACAAAAGTTTATTGTTATCCCAAATGGAGTTGATACCAAACTCTTTCGTCCCATGTATAAGAACCATGATTTATTAAGGAAGCTAAAGTTATTGGATGCAAATCCTATCATTTTATTTGCAGGAAGCGATATGTATCAAAACAGGATTGCTGTAAATGAAATAATTACCAAGATACTCCCAAATCTAATAAAGACAAGTAAAGATGCCAAAATTCTGATTATTGGGACAATTGGGAAATATCTCAACAAATTACTCCAAAAAGTTCCATCAATATCAAAATATCTTATAAGTATTGGCTATGTAAAAGAAATTCTGCCCTATTATAGCATTTCAGACGTTGTTATCTTGCCTCTTAACTTCGGAACTGGAACAAAATTAAAGATGTTAGAGGCAATGGCAGCTGGAAAAGCAATAATTTCTACAAATATAGGCGCAAAAGGTATCAAACAAATTGTGGAGAAAAGTGTAATAATTGAAGACAATCTGCAATATTATTATCGCCACATTAAAGGAATAACTGAAAATGAGGAATACAAGACTGAACTTGAAAAAAAATCAAGGACAACAGCGCTCCAATATGATTGGAGAAACATTGCTGTGATGTATGACAAATTATATAGAAAAATTACTTAATTGATTTCATGGAATTACGAATTTTCACTATGCATCCTCAAAGACCGCATTTTAAATTAAGTTTTGCTTTTTCTTCTTTGTAGGTTCTTTAATTAAAGTTTTTATACCATCTGTTAATAATAAAGAGACTAATACCTTTAACTGCTTGTCTAGATATTTTTTAATGAACTGCTCAAAATTCATTTGATTAATAATAATTTTGAGAGTTTTAATTTAGTAAGTAAGTTGTATGGCTTTTCAGCATATAGTAGATAGATGAGAATAGGCGAAACAACTTGAATCATTAAATAGTATGTATAAGTCAAAATTGTTCTAAGTAAGGAGATTGGAAGCCCCCATGCTATTATCTCCAAAAACCATGCTAAATGTAATATAATAGTAGGTATTTTGAATTCTTTAGAATAACTAACAAAAAGTAGCGCCATAAACCACATACTATAGTGTAAATAATACAATCTATTGAAATAAGTAATTGAAAATAAAGATAAAGTTGTTAAACGCACTAATATTTCTTGAGAATTATATTTCTGAATTGCAAGAAACAAAACAAGCCATAACTGAACTAAGAAAGGAATAAAAAT
>NZ_JAHPYX010000015.1:0-15142 GCF_019058535.1 Candidatus Borrarchaeum sp. | reverse complement strand
TATTAAACCTGTGCTTTCATCAAGATATGAATCGATTTGAGAATCAATTATTCTATCTGCACTTTTTAGAGCAGTTACTTTCTTATCTTCCCAAATGCCACTCACAAGATTGTTTTCTGCAAGACGGGGGACAATATTAACTGGAGCGTTGACAAGCACAGCATCAATTATTTCAAGGTCATATTTTACATCTAGTTTGGCAAAATCATCACCAAGTATCTGTTTCAGTATTTGCTTAGGTTTTGTATGTGAATTATCTCCACCAAAGGTAATGATTAAATCGATCGATTTATCTGCATCATTTTCTAGCATTGTTAAGAGAGAATCATCGATTATTGGCATATAAGAGTGGTCATATATACTTTGACTATTTTCTATACTTTTAGGAGGAAGCGTTGAAAATTGATGTTCAGATTGAAAGGGAAATATGATGATAAAGCTTAAAAGAATGAGTATTATAAGAGAAGAACCTAGAAAATCTTTTTTCAAGTTAATCATATGAATGCCTCTTTTACATTCTTTATAGATACTCTAAATACTGAATTATATATTGTGTGATAATTTCTAACAACACTTAAAAAACAGAAATGACTAAGGTTTTAGAAGTTTACATAGGCTTAAATAATGCAATAATATAAGTTGATGGTATCAAAAATAGTGCGCTATCAGAATACATCTAAATCAATGTAAAACACGGAGGAATGTCCATATGTCCGGAAGAGACAACAACATATACATCGGGCGCAAGCCTGTAATGAACTACGTCCTTGCAGTCGTCACTCAACTCAATCAAGGATCTGACTTCTGTACGCTTAAAGCTAGAGGTCGATCTATATCGACAGCAGTAGATGTCGCCGAGATCGTGAGACAGCGTTTTATGAAAGACATCGTTTTTGTCGATAAGATCGAGATTGATAGTGAGGAGTTAGCCGAAGAAGGGGGAAGAACTCGAAGCGTAAGTACAATCGAAATCACGTTGAAAAAGAAATAAAGACACCAGTAAGCGTGGCGCCCCATTTTTTCCACGTTAAGTGAAGTGCGTCGAACCTATTGGCAATAACAAAACTAAACTGTCTATTATACAATAAAAGCTAATTCATTTTCTTTTTTCTAATAAAACAAAATGTGTAGAATTTTCTCACAAGATTTAAAATAACTTTTTGACTCCATGGATATTGTAAAGAGCATATTAAATGCTTTAGTTCTTATGTCGCTATTTTCTAGAGACAAAAATCTAAATTCTCATTTCTTAGCAAAGGTTATATGTGTAATTAAAGAAAAAATGATAAGACTACTTGGATGGAGAGTATGTGTCACAAAGCAACGTAAAAAAGGTTCTTCCTTTAGAAGTTACAAGATCACTCTCGACAGATATGATCCTTCCAGGCAATACTATCAATGTACAAATCTTGGTTACAAATACAACACAGCATCCCATAGAATCACTTTATATCACTGAGGGAGATATCCAACCCGCTCATGAGGTTGAACTTTTCCCAGTTACAGAAATTGACTCTATGCAATTCATTCATCAAGGTATTACTCCCCCCACGAAACAACATTCTTTTCAGTATTCAATTACTCTCCATCCATATTCCACTTGTGAACATGTTTCAATAGGTGATATGCAGGTAAGCTTTTCTGTAAATAGATTGCCGACTCAAATGACAGTTCCTGGGGCAACGATAACTGTAGAAAGCATACCAATCGAAGAACTTGAAATATCTGAGGGATATTATTCATGTCCAAATTGTGCGGAACACCTTGAGCTTGATACTGTATTATGTACGCGCTGTGGTTTTGAAATCAATCAAGAGACGTTACATAAAATTTGGTCAAATCATACCGGTCATATGAACCTTATTGAAGAAGAGCTTATCCAAAGAGATAAAAAACAAGAAATCCAAATGGATGAAATGGTCAAATCAGAAGAAATACCTGACCAAGTGGAAGAGAAGCCGGTTCAAGCTGAATTACCTGACCAAATGGAGATAATATACTTAAAACAGGCCGCACAATCTTTTCAAGAAGATAACTGTGAAGAATGTCTCTTAAATCTCAAAATTGCAGTTCAGATCATAAAAAAAACTCATCCAACTGAACTTCAGAGTTCGAATGGCGTTGTAGAAAAACTATTGACGAATATTGTGAAATATGATGGAAAATCAGTTAGCAAAAGAACTGCTGCAACAAGCTTGAAGTTCATAATTAATTTTATAAAGTCGTTGAAAACTGCAGCTAGTGAATAAGCCCATTAAAACTTCAACCTGAAGAAAACCTCCCTTAAGGGGAGTTTAAATGATTTAGTTTTTATGTTCTTATGATAATTAATATACAAAACTAAAAATGTGAGCTGCTGCTTTTGGAGTCCTATGATGTTTCTCTTAAGTTAATAAATTACGATCTTATTCTTCAACCTCACGTTTTTCTCGATGTAACCCCTATACAACATCTGTTAGAATATGATGCAAAATTCAAGAATTTTAAAGCACTACCTATGTTTTTTCCAGAGATTATGCAATTTCTTACTTCAGAATATGCTGTGAAAATCGATTTTACTTATGGAGAAAAACTTAGTTTTGAAACGGTCTCTAAATATTCTCTCCGCCCTTATCAGGAAGATGCATTACGTAAATGGATTGAAAATAATTACAAAGGCATAATTTGCCTTCCTACAGGCACTGGGAAAACATTCTTGGGTCTTGATGCTATTCACAACACAAAGAGTAGAACGCTAGTTATTGTTCCGACCATAAGCTTATTGTACCAATGGCGATCAGCAATTGTTGAGCATATAGGAGTATCAAAGGAAAATATTGGTATTTGGGGTGGAGGGAAGCAGGAATTAGGCGACATCACTATTACTACATACGACTCTGCTCACATATACGTGAAACGCTTTCAAAACTCTTTTGACCTCCTTATTTTCGATGAAGTGCATCATCTGCCTGCTCCAACTTATCGTGCAATTGCAGAAGGGACAATCGCTTCAAAAAGATTAGGACTGAGTGCAACTCCAGAAAGAAGTGATGAGTTACATCATGATCTTGAGATTCTGGTAGGAAAAGTTGTTTTTAGACTTGAACATAAAGAATTAGTAGAAAATGGGTATGTCGCACCTTTTGAGCTAAAAACAATAACAATAGAATTATCAGAGGATGAACAAAGAAGATATAATGATTTAGACAAAATATACAAGGATTATGTTAAAAAATACCATGTTTTTGATTTTGAAAAATTAGTTCTAAGGTCTGGACGAGACAAGAAAGCTAGAAAGGCACTTTTAGCACGCCAAGAGGCCAGAAAGATTTCATTTGGCAGCGGACGAAAATTGGATGTACTTGAAGAACTCTTGATACAGCATCAACATGGTAGAGTCATTATCTTTTGTGAATTTAACGAGATAGTTCACGAGATAGCAAAGAGGTTTCTCATCCCCGAAATCACACACAAAACCAAGTTTGAAGAACGAAAAATATACTTGGAGAGTTTTAAAAACGGTCAGTACTCTAAACTTGTTACTGGACGAGTGTTGGACGAAGGATGGGATGTTGATGCTAACATAGGGATAATCGTTAGCGGGTCAGGTTCAAAAAGACAGTTCATTCAGAGGCTAGGGAGAATTTTACGACCTTCTAACACACATTCAAAGGCAATCCTATACGAACTTGTAACAAAGGAAACACTTGAGGTCTCAACCGCATCCCGAAGGAAATAAAGAGACTATAAGATCTACTCATTTTAATTTTCTTTGTGGTTCTATCGCAATTAAAATAAGAAGTAAAATAATATATGATAAAATAATCTCAAAACAAATTATATCTTGAATGATTTGGGGGCTAATGGAAATGTCAGCGGATGACGCACGTGTTTATATGGATTATACTGCTTCATCACCAGTTGATCCTAGAGTTGTTGAGGCTATGATGCCTTTTTTTACTAGAAAATATGGAAATCCCGCTTCTTTTCACTCATTTGGCGCTGAAGTGAGAGAACCAATGGAAGAGGCCCGAAACAAGATAGGCCAATTAATCGGTGCTGAAGATCCGAAACGCGAGATTATCTTTACATCAGGCGCAACCGAGAGTAGCAATATCGCAATAAAGGGTACCGCATATCGCTCTAGAGGTAAGAACCATATCATCACCACGGCTGTAGAACATATGTCTGTAATAAACATCACTAAAGCGCTTATGAAAGAGGGTTTTGAAGTAACTGTAATACCTGTGGATGAATATGCAATGGTAGATCCCGGTGCTATTAGTGACGCAATAACTGAAAAAACATTTTTAGTCTCTGTAATGTACGCAAATGGTGAAGTCGGTTCAATACAACCTATTAAGGAAATTGGGAAGATAACACGAGAAAATAAGATATTCCTTCATACAGATGGCGTAGCCGCAATTGGAAAGATCCCAATAAATGTTATAGATGAGAATATTGATCTTCTATCTTTTTCTTCAAACGATCTCTATGGACCTAAAGGAACAGGAGCACTTTATGTTCGAAAGGGCGTGAGTATTCAGGGTGTTCTGCAAGGTGGAGGACAAGAAAGAGGAATTAGAAGCGGTACTGAAGATATTCCCAGTATAGTTGGATTTGGAAAAGCAGCTGAACTTATCCAAGAAGAAATGACGCAAGAAAACAAACGCATAGAAAGAATTAGGGACAAAATTATTTCTGGAATTTTGGACAACATCCCCGAATCATATTTAAATGGTCACCCTACTAAAAGACTTCCAAATAATGTTCACGTAAGGTTTAGTTATATTGAAGGTGAGTCTCTTATCCTTGACCTAGACGAAAAGGGTATTGCATGCAGTTCGGGCTCAGCATGTGCTGCTAAAACTCTAGAACCTTCTCATGTGCTTAGAGCTTGCGGCTTACCTCATGAATTGGTTCATGGGTCAATTCTATTTACGATGGGAAGATGGACGAAAGAAGAAGATGCAGATCGCGTAATTGAGGCTTTGCCCCCTATTGTCAAAAGATTACGGACTTTATCACCGTTAACTCCGAAAGAGCTGAAGGAGGCTTAAAAAGTGGCAGGTATTTATTCCGAAAAAGTTTTAGATCATTTTAGAAATCCAAGAAATGTTGGAGAGTTGGCAGACGACGAGGACGTCGGTATCGGAAAAGTTGGGAACCCAGTCTGTGTAACACCAGAAACGTTAATTCATATGAATAGTCATCTCAACCGAATTGAAATTGCGTCTCCTGAAGACAGAGTACTCACTCACAATGGTTTGTATCACAAGGTAATTCACAGGACGGAAAGAGAGTATGATGGCGACATCCTGATTCTAAAGAACAAGTTTGGAGAAGTTACAGTAACACCTGAACATATGGTTTTAGCTATAAGGTTGCCTAAAGGAGATAAGTTCTTGCGAACGGAACACAGACAAGGGCTTAAATCAGCTTGGTATCACGCTGAAGATCTTAGAAAAGGCGATATAGTCCTTTATCCCATTCTGAAAGAGATAAAAGATATGGAATCCATAGACTTCAACGTAATGAGATCAGAATGGGATTTCAGAAGCAAACCGATTCACGCAAAGATACCTATTGGTGAAGACTTCCTTAGATTATGTGGTTACTTCATTTCCGAAGGGCATCCGAGAGAAGAGCCTTCAAAGACATATATAGAGTTCAGTCTAAACATCAATGAAAGAGGTATCGAAGAAGACATTAGAGAAATAACAAAGAATTTATTTAACATTGAAATCAAAAGTAAGGAAAGACCGGAGAGAAAAACGCGACAAGTGCTCATCTCTAGTGCAATGCTAACAAGATTCTTCAAAAAACTTTTTGGTGATTATGGATACACTCGAAAGCTACCCCATTTCATGATGCTCCTTCCACCAAGTAAACAAAGAGCACTCCTATATGGGCTGTGGAAAGGAGACGGCTATATTAATATTGAAAGGAAAGGTGCAAGGGCAGGATATTCTACCACTTCTTTCGAACTTGCACAGCAAATAAAGATGCTACTATTAAGGCAAGGGATTGTCGCTTCAATGTATACCGATAAGGCCTATATTAAGAATGGCATCAGACATAGACAGAGTTACAGATTACATGTAGGACAAAGAGATTCCTTGAAAAAACTATGTAATTTCATGGGTTTAACATATAATCCAAAATCTCATGCTTCTCGTGATTCATGGTTCGATAATGACTTTGTTTATATTCCAATAATGAACATTCAAAGAATTGAATATTCGGGAAAGGTCTACAATCTAGAGGTCAATAAAGATCATTCCTTCACAACCGAAGCGTTTTGTCTCCATAACTGTGGGGATTTGATGGAGTTTTACGTTCGCGTCGATCCAGAAACGGAAATAATTAAAGACATCAAATTCAAGACGTTTGGGTGCGGTAGTGCAATTGCGACCTCCAGTATGACTACTGAGTTAGCAATAGGAATGACCCTTGATGAAGCAATGAAGTTAACACGTAGTGATGTTGCTACGGAATTAGATGGTTTACCACCAAGAAAAATGCACTGCTCGAATTTGGCAGCAGATGCGCTTCATGCGGCTATCGAAGACTACCGAGCTAAAAGGGAAGGAAGACCCAGACCAGGCCCCAAAGATGAAGATCATCATGACCATGCTTGTGAGCCTTAAATCATTAAAACTCATGGGCTTTGAGCTCTATGGGATTTCCAATTCGTCTCCTCAAATATAAACTAAAGAAAATACACAATAACAAGTATCTACAGCCCTTTTTTCTTTCAAGCCAAGATCATGATTTTACTGTCAAGATCAAGGCGACAATTGAGTTTTTCGAGAATTTTATCACTCAAGGTCTAAAAAGAGAGTTTTTCGATAGAAATAAGATCATTGAGTCTTTTGACGATTACAAAATTGGCAGTTGTGTTTTTCACACCCTTGGACGTTATTATGAGTTTCAAGCACCGGTTTTCGATGCTTTTGAATCCAAATCTTCAAATTTCTTAAAAGAGGGTATTACTTCACCGGATAAACTTAGAGTTTTTCTTTTTAACAAAATTAATTCTGATAAATCAGGATTTTTATCGAAAGAAAACAAAGACGCATTTTTAAAAAAGATAGCAGACTTCTTTGCTGTTGATATCCAAATACTGGAAGAACTACTTTGGCTTGATGATGAAAATAATCAAAGATTAATTTGTACAAAGGATCAGCCTCCTACTATAATAGATATAGTAAATACTTACAATTGGAATGTGATTGATACTCTCGTTAAAAATTCATTAAGTATTAAATTTCAAGTGAAAGATGCTACAGGTACTTTTGCGAAGAGACTCCACTGGCTCTGCAAAAAGTATGGATTATTTTATGACATGAACTATGATACGCAGGCGATTCTACATGTACGCATATACGGGGTTTATAATGACGATCCACAAGATTAAATGTAAAAAGAGGAGTGAAATCTCTTTTGATGGGATTATCTAAGAAGAAATTTCATAATTATGGCGAGAGGCTATCAATCATCTTTCACCAGATAATTAGATCACTGTTAAAAAGCAAGAATGAATTTACTTTTGAAATAAAAGTTCTTCATAGAGATAGGTCTTATCTTGTCTCATCGGAGGTAAATGAATTCCCTCTTCAGGCCACATACCTGAAGCCCGAATTTGTAGAAAAATTTGATGAAAAACCAGTGTTTGATAGCTTAGTTGAGGAAAAATTTTTTAATTTCTTCGAAAAAGAAGTTCCAAAAGGATGGGGAGTGGTTCACGAGCCTGAACCGATCATAGTTCCTGAGACTGGCACCCTCTTTATACCAGATTTTGCGTTGATGAGAAGTAATGTTAAGGTTTATTTAGAGATCATTGGATTCTGGACGGAACGTTATAAGAAGAAAAAAAGGGAAAAATTAAGGATTCTAAAAGAGTACACATCCCCAACTATTAAATTGATTTTATTGATCGATAAGAAGTATAAAGACTTCTTCAAAGAGGATTTGGGATTTCCAACTGTTTTTTATTCATCAAAGGGAATCAAAAGTATAGAAATTCTTAATATCCTAGAAAAGAGTTTCTCTGATTTTAGCAATCGACTGAAACTTATAACTAATCAAACTAATGAAATAGCTAAAAAAATTGAGAACGCATTAGAGAATAAAAAATATCTTTCAATGGAAGAGTTATTCAGCATTCTAAACTGCTATTCGGCTGAGGAATTGCAGAAATGTCTGGAAGTCCCAGCAATAGTTGATATCCTTTCACAAAATGAACTGATTTTTATACCACATCTCCTGTGCCTTAAAAAGGCAACTTTAATCGAATTTAGGGAGGCTCTAATCGCATTATTCTCAAAAGATGATAAAGGAGAGTTGCAGCTTAAGTTTATTGAAAATTGGATGAAACAAAACTATGATTTCCCAATAAAACTTACAGGTATATTAGATTACTTTGGAGAATTTGAAGTTAATTGGAAAAGTATCCATAATCCAACTGTTAAATATGTTGGAGAACATGATTGAGGCAGAAAATTAGAAAAATTAAAAGTGGTAGTTGAATCTACTTTAGAAACCGAACCTTCCACTCTCTGATTTCGTTAGCAATGTTTTCCTTTTCCTCTTGAGACACTTGATCAGAACCCATTGCTTTGTATTTTCTTATTGTGCTATTTATTTCGTACATTGCGGGATGAAATGTCTTCATAATACCAGATTCTTCAATATCATCCCTTAAAGTTTCGAGTGATTTATTAACTTCAAGGTAATTTCTTGAATCCATAATGACGTCGATATTCTTATCGAAGATCTCAGAAATTTCTTCATATTTCAATTTTGCTTTCCATTCAGCTGGAGGTTCAGGTACTTCAACTACTTTGGGTGTCGGCGGCGGTGCCGTTTCTTCCATTCTAGGAGGCGGGGCTGCAGCTCTAGTTGTTTCTGCTGCTTTTACTCCCGCTTGTATTGTTTCAGAAGCCATTCCAAAGCCAATTATTATACCTCGAATCTCTTGTAATTGTGAAATCAAAGATTGTAGAGTATCAATCATTCTATCGATCTTTGGAGTAAGTCTCTCTGCCATATGTATCAACCTAGGTATTTCTTGTCGACCTATGTAATTAAGGTTTTGCTATTTCTTGACATCGATCCAGATTTCTGTTCGTAGATCTTCGGGTTTTACTGATCTAGGGTCATCCAGATACTTTTCTAAACTCCAGAAAATTATTTCATAATCATCTTTTGTCACTCGCTGCTCAATTTCAGGGTATGCTTCTGCTAGTTTATCATATGGTCCATAAACTGTAACCTTAGCTACGAAAGATGCTTTATGCTCTTTCAACTTCAAGGGATCCTTAAAATTTGCGTTTTCAGCACATGAATACCCAACAGCCCAGAAATGCTCATCCTCATTTGCTACTTCATTGGGATCAGTGTAAAAAATAGCGAATACTGGACCTCTCATAGCACGAAATAAGTTTTGGGCCGCCGTTAATTGCATTAATTGAGTTATTTTATCAGGGATTTGGCTATATACTCCTTTGGCTTCTAAAGCCAAATAATTAAATGCTGCTGTCTGTTCATATTTTATGTCGAATTTGATTCCTTTTTCTGCCATAATATTGACCTCCAATTTTCCCCTACTTGTCTCATTCTAATCATGCAGAAATGCTACTTATTATAAAATATAGTATATGTAAAAACCCTATACAGGAACAAACAATGAATCAATTACTTTCGTTTCTGCTTTTCTTAAGTGTTCTAATAAGGTTGCTGTACTTATTCCAAAGTGATTTGCTAACTCTTGAGAAGATACTTTGCGAGGGGGGTCGTAATATCCTCTGTTTTTCGCAGTAGTCAAGATTTCTTTTTGTCTTTCTGTTAAAGATGACAGAGTATTTTCTTGACTTGGCTTTTGGAGACTCACAACCTTAAAGTTAATTCCGAAGTTGTTCAAAGTATTAAGAAATAGTTTAATATTTTCATTATCACCAAAAAATGAGAGTATTACTTTCTCCTCAGAGAGATAAAACGGAAGCGAATAAATTAGATCAGCATTAATTGACTTAAGGAGCTCAGCTGCACGATCTTCGAGTTTCGCTTTAAAAAAACAAACAAATATTCCATCCTTGTCTCCAAGTGGCTCGATTGTCATGCCTAATGCAGTTGTAACAGGTTCTAAATCTCTAAAGTTAATACCTCTCCTTAGTTTTACTTTGCAGATTCCAGATTCACTTGCACTATGCGTTTCAATTTTGAAAGTATCCATACCTTCAATATATTCTATCTTCGATAACAGGTCTTGGTAGCCCATCATTTTTAGTAGTGCCGGATCAAGTTCTAATATCACTTTTCTGTGCATATTTATCATTTTCTGTAGATTTTATTCAGTAACAGCACATAAAGTATCGATCATTCTTTTTTCAGCCTTTCGTAAATGCTCTAACATTGTTGATTTGCTTATACCTAATTTTTCTGCAAGTTCATGTGATGAAATTCTCCTAGGATAGTCATAATAACCATATTTTCGAGCAGCGAGCATGACCTCTTTCTGTCTATTAGTTAAACAAGAAAGATCGCTTTGAAATTGATTGGGGGTTTGAATGGCAGCCTTGTAAGAAATTTTAAGGGATTTCAACAAGTTTAAGTAAGCCTTAATTGAATCAGAAGTACCCAGGAAAGATACAATGTATTTTTCTGGTGAAAGATACAACGGAAGCGAAATCAGCATATTATCAAAATTTAGGGATTTTATAAGTTCAGTCGGCAGCCCATCTACTTGTGCCTTAATAAAGCAAGTAATGACTCCATTTTCTTCTTCTAAAGGTTCAATTGTGCCCATTTTAGGGTCAATTAAATCTGATATTTCAAAACCCTCTTTTAACTTGACTTTGAACACCCCAGTTTTTTTAACTGTCATTACAGTTTCAGAAATTTCTTCAGGGTCGATATTGAATAGATTAGTTCCTTCTAGCCATTCAATTTTTGATAATACGTCTTGTAACCCTTTCTTATACGGATTTTTAATTACAGTAGCGGGATCAATTTCCAGTATTACTCTCCGCATTATCCTCAACTCAGTAAATACTTGTCGCCCAGCTTATAATAATTTATATATACCCGTCCCAGTAAGGCATAAGACTTTTTTAAGACAGGTTGACCTAACTTTATCTGTCAATAAACCTATATCATCAACAAAAGATCAGAATCATTATCTTCTGAACCCCTCAATATATGGAAAAGAAAAAAATGAAAGATGTCATAAAAGAATAAACAATTTCTTAAGATGTGAGTGAGAGGATGGGAGAAAACTTCTGGTGGTTCATTTTATTATTAGGATTAACGTTATTGTCTATTGTGTGTATGAATTAGATACAATGATGAGGGAGTTATATCAATTTTGAAATAATTTATTATCATTGTTCAAAAATACAAATGTTTATAAGTTTCGAAAGATGTATAATTTGCGTAAGTTATGCAATTATCAACCATTGTGTTAATGATTCAAATTATGGATCTAAGATATATAGTCAAAATCTTCAACGTTAACGTTTCATAATATGGGTGCTAAAAAAATGAAAAGTATATCAAGTGGCCTGAATGTTATCGAGGCAGATGACGTTTGGAAGGTCTACAAAAGAGGAAAGACAGATGTTGAAGCTCTTAGAGGTGTTAGTTTTCGAGTGAGAGAAGGAGAAATAGTGGCAATTATGGGAAGCTCAGGCTGCGGCAAGACTACACTTCTAAATATCATCGGGGGACTTGACACACCAACTAAAGGTAATATTAGAGTCAATGAGATCGAGCTTTCTAGTTTGGGTGAGACTAAACTGACAAAATTCAGAAGAGAAAATATCGGGTTTGTCTTTCAGTTCTATAACCTTCTACCATCTCTAAGCGCCCTAGAGAATGTACAACTGCCTTTGATTGCGCAAGGAAAATCAAAAAAAGAGAGACTTGAAAAAGCTACTGAATTTCTTCAAGCCGTCGGATTAAATGACAGATTGTATCATAAACCAGGAGAACTCAGTGGTGGAGAACAGCAAAGAGTCGCAATTGCTCGAGCGATAGCAGTTCAACCTTCGATCATATTGGCAGATGAACCCACAGGTGACCTTGATTCAAAAACTGGAGAAGAAATCATGGAATTACTTAGACAAATCAATGATCAAGGTCAGACCGTTATTGTAGTTACGCATGATGACATGATTGCAAAAACTACAGATAGAATAATTAAATTACGTGATGGAAAAGTTATAGAAAATTCTGGAAGTTAGGAGAATAGCAGGTTGAAGTTAGGGTTTCTTTTCATTTCCATTCGCGATTTGAAATCAAAGAAACTAAGAAATGCGATTACCGTTATAGGGATCGCAGGAATCATCGTCAGCTACATTGTAATGATAGCAGCTGCAAATACAATGGACACCCTTGTTGAGCAAACATCTGTAGCCTATGATTACCGTCTCTTCGTAATGAAGAGAGGTAAAGAAGACCCAACAGTCAGTCAAATGCCGGAATGGTATGTAAAAAAGATTGAAAGAGTAGTAAATCCTGAATACATAGACGGCGTAAGTGGATTTTTGTGGTGGATGGTCGACAACTCTACTAATGATGATGATAGTGAATTTTTAACCATGCGAGGACTTCAAGTCGATTCTTATAAACAAGTTATCGAAAAATATGAGATAATAGCTGGAGAGGAATTAAGCGATGCTCAAAAGGACCGGAATTACTGCATGATCGGAATCAATGTTGCAGAAAAACACGGGAAAACGGTGGGCAACACGATAGTCCTAAAGGAACATACTTTCACAATCAAAGGTATATTCTCGGCATCAACTATAATTGACTCTGAGATCTGGTTAACCATGCGGGACGCGCAAAATCTCGTTGGTAAGTTGCATAAAGTAAGCTTGATCGTTGTAAAAGTCACAGATCATGATTACGTGGAAGATGTAAGAAGACAAATCGAAGACAATATTCGTGGAGTTGTTGTATTCGAAGCAGATGAATATATGGATGCTAATGCTGAAGCTCTTGATAGTTTTCGTGGTGTAATACTTGCAGTTTCAATGATAGCCTTGGTAGCGGCTATTCTTGGCATGATGAATACAATGACAATGACACTTCGAGAGCGCAGACATGATATTGGCATCATGAAATCAGTAGGTGTTTCAAATAAGTCAATTGCGCTGATATATGCAGTAGAAGCAGTGTTTCTTGGATTCTTAGGTGGAATTGTAGGAGTAATTCTAGGGTTCTTTATGCTAAATATTTTTGGAGTATCAAACGTTGAGTTGGCAGGCTATCTAATTTCTATTAACCTCACATACCAATTAGCGTTTGAATCTGTTATCATATCCACAATTCTAGGATTGATAGGAGGTTTATACCCAATAACGAAAATTTCCCGTAAACGGGCGTTAGATATACTACAGAAATTCGGCTAGGTATAGAAAATGACCAAAGTATTCGATGTCTTCCGTTTAGCATTGAAAGATATTCGTTCTTACTGGAGGTCATTAGCTACTCCAATCATCGGCGTTGCCATTGTCATTTTGATTTTTACGAGCATGATGGCTGCAGCTGATGGCCTGCGTGCGACATTTTCTAGTGCAGGAGTTGACAACATTCTTGTTCTTGAAGAGGGGAGTGCTACCCCTTGGAGTTCCGTCCTTGCTCGAAACATGAGTGAAGAATTAGAAGAGATTCAAAATGTAGATGTAGTTTCTGAAATGGTTACAGGATTCACCCTTGACGAAAATAACCGCTTTAATCTTATAAGAGGTGTTGATGTAGACACGTATGAAAATGTCACTAATGTGAAGGTATTAGAAGGCAGAAGCCTGAATATCAACGACACTATAGCTCTTACTTCACGTATTATGGTGGGTCAATACTTGGCGGACGAGAAAGACCTCGAAGTAGGTGAGTATTATAAAATAACGCTTTTTCATGGATTGGAAAATGAGACTGAGGATGAAGTTACGCTAGAGAAATACAAATTTCAAGTGGTGGGTATTTTTGCTACAGATACAATGCAGGACAGCGAAATGTGGATGCCTGCATTTAAAGCTCGTGAAGTTCTGGAAATGGAAAATAATGAGACTAGCTATTTCGTTGTAAAACCAAATGATCCTTCGAATATTGATCAGGTAATTCAAGATATCGAAGCAAGCATTGATGGTATTGATGCCGTTAAGGAATCAAACGTTTGGAAGTCCATGACAGATATGCTTGACCAGTTTTTGGTTATAATGGACTTAATTGTAATAACAACAGTCTTGGCAGCAGTTATGGGCATATTAAATGTCATGATTAATTTAATTGATGAACGACGTCACGAAATCGCAATTCTTAAAGCAATCGGTTTTGAAAACTCTTCAGTTCTTTTACTGTTTATGATGGAAGTCATACTTGTAGGTTTTCTGGGTGGATTAATTGGGAGCTTTGGGGCGATTATAATCTTTCGAGTGATCGGTTTTACAGTCAGTTCTGCTGGATTTACATTTAAAGCCGTCTTGACAACTCGAACAATTATCAGTGCTATTCTACTTTCGACAGGAATTGGAGGACTTGCAGGATTATATCCAGTCATTAAAACAATTAGAATTAAGCCGGTAGATGTTTTAAGAACGTGACAGTCATAATATTCTACAAGATCGACATCTGTTAATAGAGTTGAACACAAATAGCAAGGTTTTTATAGTCTAGCAAATAACGATATTTCGGTGTCATAAATGGGGTGTCACCTTCCATATTAATCAAATTTTTATTAACCCCAGACAAGATGCCATACGACAAACGCTGACTTTTTTTGACCTTTTGAAACAGTCGCGTTGGAGGTGCTCTTTTTGAGAGGTGACTTAGTTCCAGAGTGGATTAGCTATTAAACGTTCCCGATATGGAAATAACCTGTATAAACAGAAAAAGAAAACGCTTAATAACATTCTATTTGCGTCATCCATCGGAATTGACTATATAGTTTTTGATTTTGAGGGAAATGCATATGACATAACACCCTCAGAGTTGTCAAAAGTTCTTCAGAAATTAGAAAAGATCGATGGATCCTCAAAAATTATTGTAACACTGGCCGCTAGAGCCGATCGCTTTGGCATACATACTGCACACTCTGAGCTTGATGATTTTATTGAGTTATCAGAGTCATTTACTAACTTGGGTTTCTGTCTCGTTG
>NZ_JAHPYX010000148.1:0-5769 GCF_019058535.1 Candidatus Borrarchaeum sp. | reverse complement strand
GTTCGGATACCTTTAGTAAAATCATTACAACCCATAAAAGCAGGGACGCCGCAACATAATGCCCTTTCTTTGTTTCGTTCCATTTCGATAAAACGTACCCCAACGTTTTCCATACTATTAAGAATCGTTCGTGGGGCATCATAAACTTTCATATACCGCCCTAATCGACAAGGATCATGGTAGGTTACGGTTATTTCGGGAGAAAATGACTGAGTAAATTCAACAGTCCCCTCATCTATTTTTTGCGCGATTAATTCAGTTATATGGAGTACTTCCACCTTACCAAGATCAAAATACTTAGGATATTCTTTTTTAAGGGCCATATATCCTTCTGCGCAAGAAGTAATGACTCTTTTAGCACCACTAGCTTTAATTGTTTCAATATTTTGCTTAGCTAGGCTCTTAAAGACATCAACATCTCCTCGCCACAGTGCATCGTGTCCACAACACTTTTCCTGGCGAAGAATTACTGGAGGTTCTTCAAACAAGGCGTCCAAAATTCTAAAAGTATCGTGGGCTATAGATAACGCATTAAAACCAATATCTTTTTTGAAATAATCATATGCATCAAAAAACGGGAGACATCCTATAAAATACGCCGTTTCCCCAGTCTCAGTGACTTCAACCCCAGGCGGTACCACAAAGTCTGGTAGATTTCTTTTAAGAGATTCGTTTGCCATCATTTTTTGAGAAAGTGAAAATTCGCCATGCGCTACTTCGCCATGAAGTGCTAATTCCTGTACCATTTCAGCCCTAGCATCTTTCACCATTTCTGGAAAATTAATATTCTGAGGGCATTTTTCGTAGCAATAACTGCAGGTGAGACAAGTCCAAAGATGACCTTCCTTTAGAACTTTTTCCCTATCACCAAGTAGAAGCTCATAGATATAAAGGCTCGGCTGATACGCCTCAAGAAAATATCCTAGCGGACAACAACCAGTACAGACACCGCACTGGTAACAACCTTTTACTATTTCTTTCAGGATTTTTTCATCTTCAGATGCCATCTTAGTCGATGTCATATATTTAACCTTCGTAAGAATTTAGCTTTTTTCATTTACTTTTCTTCTGAGCCAACTCTTTAATTGAGAAGTAATAGTGTGGGGGTAAACCCGGCGATTTCTGATATTTCTCAATCACAGCCTTTGCGTTTCGACTTTTCTTCCGCTTTGACAGTTTCTCAACTAATTCTACATTGATAGGCTTCTCATTAATCTTTAAATAGCCTTCTTTTACTGCATTCTCAAAAATTTTCTCGCCTATGCCTGTTCGGACAACGGCAGTGGACCATCCTGCCCCCGCTCCAATCGAGCCAACTGAAATATCTGCCAATTCGGAAGTTAAATCTACACAATAATGACATGCTTCTCTTGCAAATTCTGCAACTTCAGCAATCGGTAATTCGATCGGGTCACCTTCAATCCTGTGGAGGAAAAATTTGCCTTTATTGATATCTGTCTTCTTCACATCACTTAGTTGAACTCCGCCCTTCTCTGCGATCTTTTTTACTCCTTCATAAGGGAAGCTTTCCATGCAAAATAGCCCGAAAATCGCGACTATCTCGCCAAAAGTATCCTTAAAGGTCTCGCCATAGTAACACTGGTATTTTCGCAAGGCTTGAAGCATGCAAGGTGTTCCAACTACGCATATTTTCTCGCATTCAGATTTTCGTACGGTGTCTAAAATTGATAGATTGGGAGACATTGCGTATTTAGTCCCTGCACATTTGACTAATTCTGCAACATTTCTTACAATTCGCGGTTGTGGTTTCCATGGGTCATCTTCAAGTCCTACGACAATTGCTCCATCAATTTCCCCTTTTTCCAATAAGTAAGCGACTAATGACGTGACGACTCCACCATCTTGTTTTACCGTTTTTATGGTATCATCAGTGCATTGTGCCATTACGCATTTCTTATAACGTCCAATTGGTTCTTCTTTAAAGTGATCACGATTAATGATGTTGTTTCCTAAGCCTTTAAGCAGTCCTATCGGCAGGAAAGTCCTCGGACAATTTTCAAAGCAAAGTGAGCAGTGTATACATACGTCTTCATCGAGAATTGGTCCATCATCACTTACTGAAAGTGCATTTACTGGACAAACTGAGACGCATAATCCGCAGAAAGTACATAGGCGCGTTGCTAAAATGTTTTGTACTGATTGACCTACAGCAACGTCAGTTGGCGGAAGTAGGCTTAATCTAAGTAATTCATCTTCAACGATTTCGGAAATTCTTGTTCTGAAGACCAGCTCATCTTTGGTAGATATGCTTTCAACTTTTCCCTCCGATTCTAGATGTAAAAGATGTGAATAGACGTCAAATTCTTCTAAGTCCAATTCGTTTGCCAATCGAGAAATAGAAACTCCGTCTTTAAGGGCTAACTTAGATAAGATTAATTGTCTTCTTAAATCGTCTTCAAACACTTGATCTTCAATATAGTGAATCATGTTAATATCAAGTTTGCCCTTTTTTATAATCTCCTCTTCATTCTCTAGAAGAACTTTCGTTCTAAAGTTCTCTGCGGTATCTACAATTGCATTCAATTTTTCCTTCAGTTCAACCAAATTCTAAACGCCCCTTTGCATTCTAAGGGTTGTCTTCTTGAAACCACAATGTTTACGTTTCAAGAGTCATTCAGTTTTTAATGGATTTGGTCCAAGCTTTTCGACTTTCTTGAGGGTATCCTCTACAGCTGCCACAAATCTACCTGCTTCTGCAGCAGACAGGAAGTACATATTGACTCGGTTTTCGCCGAGACCATGTCGTTTGAGGATTCGTTTTACAAAGTTGACGTTTCTATCTGCCTTCAAATTTCCGTCAGGAAATTCACATTCACCCTTGTGACATCCAACTACCATAACACCATCAGCGCCCTGCCGAATGGCGTGAAGAAGATGTCCTGCGTTGATTCGTCCAGTGCAACGAATCCTTACAATATTTATGTTTGGTGGGTACTTCATGCGACATGTGCCAGCTAAATCGGCTGCAGGGTAACCTCATTTGTCGCAAGCAAGAGCAACTATGTTATAATTGTCATCCATAGGCTCGATCTCCACTCATGAAATTATATTATGATTCTATTTTTGATGTGTGCACCCTTCGGTTGCAACCTAACTGCTTCTATGAAGGCACAACTTTTTTCCATTCATGATCCTTGCAGTATATGGATGCTATGTTTTTACTTTCAAAATTGGTTTTAATGTGCCTGAGATCTCGCGAAGAAGTTGTTCGTCCCTGTGATATCTAACTGAAAGTGCTTTTGTTGGACAGACTGAAACACACAATCCGCAACCCTTACACGCAATTTCTGATACTTGAGCGACTTCATCTATGACTTCAACTGCGTTAAATGGACATATGCGTTCGCATGTCCCACATGAAATACACAAAGACTCATTGACAATTGGAACCATAAGTTCCAACATTATTTTACCCTGTACAAATGCAGCAGCTAATGCAGCAACACCGTTTGCACCAGCTACACTGTAAGGAATATTCTTAGGACCGTGTGCTCCTCCTGCGATGTAGATACCAGGTGTTTTCGTGTCCTGCGGGTTGAGACACTCATGGATTGGCTTTAAAAAGCCGCTTGGGCCACGATCAAGTCGTAAGACTTCTGCGATTTTCAGTGTTCCTTCACCAGTCACAATTCCCGCGGACAGCACCAGCATATCCACGTCATCGCGGATTAGTTCTCTTGTTAAGGTATTCTCTACCCGTATCTTCAGATCCTTTGTTTCTTTGTTTTCTCGCACCTCTGCAACCTTGCCCCTGACGAATTTAATGCCTGCGTCTCTCACACGAGCGTAATATTCCTCACAAGCTTTATCTGGCGTTCTTATGTCGATGTAGTAAATTGTTATATCAGCGTCAGGATATTCTTGATGAATTAACTGAGCGTTCTTCATCGCTACCATACAGCAAACCTGACTGCAATGCGGGTTTGTTTTTAGATCTCTAGATCCAACACATTGAAGCATCCCTATTTTTTTAGGTCGCTTATTATCGGAAATACGTAATAAGTGACCACCTGTAGGTCCTGTTGGATTCAATAGTCGTTCTAGATCTGATTGTGTAACAACGTTCTCATAGATTCCGTAGCCATAATCGTTGTTTTCCAATGCGTCATAAGGGGCAAATCCAGTTGCCACGATGATTGCACCGACATCGATTTTCTTCGTTGATGGTTGTTGTTCTAAGTCTATTGATTCAGATAAGCAAGCCTTTTGGCATGCGCCACAATCGATACAGTCATCTTTGTTAATCACCGCTATTTTCGGGACTGCTTGTGCAAAGAGAATGTAGATCGCATTTCGAGTTCCCAACCCATTGTTGAACTCATTAGGAACTGTTATTGGACATTTTTCCAGACACGCTTCGCATCCTGTACAGGTTTCTGTGTTGACATAGCGGGCTTTTTGCAGTAATTCAATCTTGAATTCACCAGGTCTACCGCTTACGCTTTGAACTTCTGTATAGGTTAAGATCTCTATACTTGGATTTCTGGCGACTTCAACCATTTTTGGAGCTAGTATTCAGATACTACAGTCATCGGTTGGAAAGACTCTATCAAATTTCGCCATAGAGCCACCGATAGATGGCGAGCTTTCCACAAGAAATACTTTGATTCCCTGTTTTGCCAAATTCAAAGCTGATGTCATTCCAGTAATTCCTGCACCAACGACCATAACTGCTTCTACTGTTTCCAACTCAAGTACTGGGATATCTTCTAATAATTCCGCGCGTGCCACACCAGCTGCAACTAAACGTTTGGCTTTTTTAGTTGCGGCTTCTTTATCTGTATGTACGAAAGAATCATGTTCTCTGAGATTTACCATTTGGAAATAGTATGGCGACAATCCTGCTTCTTTTAGCAACGCGCGATATGTTCCCTCGTGTATCATGGGTGTACATGCTGCAACAACAATGCGATTCAAATCGTATTCCTTTATAGCTTCTTTGATCTCTTGTTGTCCTGCATCGCTACAACTAAACACGCTTGTGCTCGTGTATACGACATTAGGTAAAGTTTTCGCAAACTCGGCGACTTCTTCTACGTCTACCACTGAACCAATGTTCACGCCTCACGCACAAATAAAGGCTCCGATGCGTACATTTTTCATAGAACCCCTCCTAGGGGTCACCTCCAATTGTGAACTTTTACTATACTTTCGCCAATTTTTAATAGGAGTACAGCTGTCTAGTACGGGTATTTAAATTTACCTCTATTTATCTAGCTTTCCAAATAGACAGCTACAAAGTGTGTATACCGTTATAAACCTATCTTTAAAGAGATAAGAACGAATATGCTATAAGCAGATAAACTATTAGTTATAGATAGTATATCGCATTGTAGAAATCCCATTATTTCGATAACTAAAAAAAGTACAAAAAAACTTTTTAAACCAAAGCTTGTATAGGTTTAGCTGGATTTCGACCCTAGAGCAGGGCGAAACTCAGAATTATTATTATCTAAAAAGAGGTTTAAAAAATGGCAAACGAGCGAATGATTGAGTATTTACAATCTCGTATTGAAGGAATAGGTTTTAGAGACTTACAGGGCTTTGTTGTCGATAAAGACGTCTGTTGCTTCTGCGGAACCTGTGCATCACTTTGCCCCAGGATTGGTTTGGAAGAAACAAAGCCAAAGCTTCAGGAATACGACCCTACCTGTTCTATGTGTTTCAGATATTGTGAAAGAACTTATTTTCCAGAAGATGAAGTTGAAAAGGAATTTCTTGGTGGTCAACGTCAGAACTTTCTTTTAG
>NZ_JAHPYX010000147.1:0-3620 GCF_019058535.1 Candidatus Borrarchaeum sp. | reverse complement strand
GTGTGGTATTGTAGGCACTCACATACTCTACCAGCGTACCAGCTTCCTCCGCTTTGTACTCGGTAAAACGCATGAGTTGCCCCCAGCCGGCGTCACTGATCGACTTGGCGAGACGGTGGTTCTTCACCATGTTGGTAATGGTAAGCAGCTCATACACCACCAGGTCATAACTCCCGACCAGTTTCCGGCTGAGCTTGTGATGAAAGTCCTTCCGCTGATTGCGTATCTTCCTGTGTAGCCGTGCCACCTTCCTGTTCTGTTTGTGACGGTTACGTGAGCCCTTAACTTTCCTGTCTTTTCTTCGCTGCTCTTTGGCTAATTGCTTCTCCGAATGTCTCAACCAACGGGGGTTGCCTATTGTTTCTCCGTTATTTAACGTCAGTAAACTCGTCAGCCCGACATCTACCCCTATCGCCTTCTGTATGGCTATTTGTTGAGTGTAAGGGGTGGGATCAGGCAGTTCGACTGAAAAACAGGCATACCAGTGGTCGACATCTCGTTTAATGGTGTAGGTCTTGACCTCGCCTTCAGGCGGGATAGGACGGTGGAGTTTGATGGTAATAGCCCCGATTTTCGAGAGCCGAAGTTTCTTCTTTTCGAGGGCGAACCCACTTTGCGGGTAGGTGAAGGAATCATAGCGGTATTGCCCCTTAAAGCGCGGGTATCCGGCTTTTTCGCCCTTGTTAACGCGCCGAAAAAAGTTCTTAAAGGTCTTATCCAGCCGTCTCAGCACGTCTTGTAGTACCTGCGAGTGAACCGCTTTCAAAAACGGGTTGGTCTTTTTAGCGCCTTTCAAGTGGTTGGCTTGCTCGTCATAGGTAACTGATTGCTTCTGAGTTTCCCAGGCATTTTTTCGCTCGGCAAGAGAGTTATTATACAACAGGCGGCAAGTAGTAAGCCATTGGGTGAGAATAGTTGCCTGCGGTGCGGTGGGATACAGGCGAAATTGGTACGTGCGTTTCATCACAACTCATCCTCGGTTGCCTTGAGCGCCATATCACTAACAATAGTCAGTATCCGCAAACAGCTATTTAAACAGGGGGACACAACCCTGAAAGTGAAACCAGTAAAAAAATACAATTCATCCCCCCAACAAGTTGGGGGGTCTTCTTGCGGAGACAGTATAAACTATCTCCACACGTTTATTACGGCGATGGTGGAGGCTATGGAAAAGAAATATGACGATTTTTTGAAAAAAGCAGAAGATATTGCAGACGTAATTAAAGATGCAATAAAAAATAACAACGGACAGACCAAAATCGTTTCTCATTTAGATACAGATGGGATTACTGCAGCAGGGATAATCGCAACTACTTTATATCGTGCTGGAGCAAGTTTTCAGGTTTCAATTATTCGACAACTTGAAGAAGACATTATGGCTACACTCTCTAAAGGGAAAGAAAATGTTAATCTTTTCATTTTTACTGATTTAGGATCTGGTCAATTAGATATCGTGAGAAAATACCTTGATACGAAAAAAACCAAAGTTGTTATACTGGACCATCACCCTCCAATTGGTGCTGAAGACGGAGTTTTTCAACTCAACCCGCATCTTTTTGAAATCAATGGATCATACGATGTAAGTGGCGCTGGTGTGAGTTATTTTGTAGCCAGGGCTATACATGAAGAAAATAAGGATCTATCCGCTTTAGCTGTTGTTGGCTCTATCGGAGATCGGCAAGATAAAGGTGAGCAAGGATCATTTATTGGATTAAATAAAAATATTGTTGACGACGCAGTAAATGCACAAGTCCTTGAGGTTAAGAAAGATCTTAGGCTATTTGGTAGAATGACACGACCCGTTCATACCGCTTTAGAATACACCACTGACCCGTTTATTCCAAGTATTACTGGAAACCGTGATGCGTGCTTTAAGTTATTGGTAGAACTTCAAATTCCACTAAAAAAGGGAGATGAATGGAGATCAATTGCTGATTTGACTACTGAGGAACGAACAAAGTTAGTTAGCGCTCTCATCACAAGAAGTCTACAGCATGGCGTTTCATCAGATGAAGCGCAGAGTATTGTTGGGAATGTGTATACACTAGTTAAAGAAAAAGAGGGCGGAATTTTAAGAGACGCACGAGAATTCGCCTCTTGCCTAAATGCATGTGGTCGAATGGGTTCAGCAGGTGTGGGCGTTGCGCTATGTATGGGAGACCGTAAAAGAGCCTATAAAGATGCAGAGGACGTACTCTCAAAATATCGAACTCGACTTTCTGACCACATTTCACTCATAAGTGATAATATCGAGAGAATAGTAGATTTTGAAAATGTACAGATTTTCGATGGAAAAAGACTTGTGGATGATCGAATAATTGGAACAGTTGTTGGACTTGCTAGAAGCAGTAACATGCTCTCTTCTGAAAAGATCGTCCTTGGAATAGCACTTCAGGAAGGTGAAGGCTTTATTAAAGTTTCAGGTCGCTCAACTGAGAAATTAGTAAGTAAAGGCATAAGCATCGGAAAAGCACTTAGTGACGCTGCACAAGGCATAGAAGGTGTGGAAGCAGGTGGGCATGATATAGCTGCAGGCGCAAGAGTACCTTTGGAAAAAGAGCAAGAGTACATAAAATTAGTACGCAAAAATATAGACAAACAATTTGCAAAATCAGAGTCTGTTAAAAATGTCCAAGACGACGGATAAGTTGATTAAACAAACTAAGGCAAAATTAAAGATTAAGTACCCATCTCCTCGTTTTGTGAAAGATATTTTTCTATACTTAAAGGAAAAAGGGATGGAAGATCATCCAACATTGAATATTAATTTTGAACAAAACGATGATGACTTCTTAAAGATAAATGTCGAAGCAACAGAGTCAGTTAAACTTTTTCTTAAAACTCTTGATACACTGCTAATTCATATACGCGAGAAAGAGGAAATCGACAACAAAGGAAGGCGTCCGTCAGAATAGATAACAAACTAGCACCATGATTTATACTTAAAACCTAATGATTTTATATTGTGATCTTAAAAAAGAAAGAATGGTGATTTAAAATGTCAGTTAAAAAGATGAATTTCCATGAGACCGAAGTAAAAAAGATCTTGGGAGGATCCATTAGAATATTCTTCACTAAGGACACTATAGGAAGTAAAGAAGCCATGTTTGTAATGGGGGACTTTGAACCAGGCGAAGGATTAGATCCCCATGCCCATGACGATCCCCCTCAAGCAGAAGTCTATTACTGTGTAAGTGGCACAGGGACGGTCTGGTATGGAGAAGACGAAAAAGAGACACAAATTAGTCCTGGAGACGCATTGTGGATACCTAAAGGGATAAAGCATTACATCAAGAACACTGGCAAAGAAAGGCTTGTAATGGCATTCTTCCTGGCACCAGGAAGATAAATACGCCTATTTTTTTTGATCATAAAAGCGACAATCTAAGTTATCAAAAATCTTGTCAAAGAACAATCTGACTTTTTTGTGTAGCTGCAGCTAAACAAAACTTTTAAATTGTTTTTTCATTCGATATTCACATTATCCAGATCATTCACGAAATTAATTGATCATTATTTCGTTAATTCAAGAGACGCTAATAGTCTTATGAAATGTTTATGGAGGATAGAAATTGTCTAAAAGAAGGAGACGGACTGTAGACAAATGGAAGAGTAAAGAG
>NZ_JAHPYX010000146.1:0-26401 GCF_019058535.1 Candidatus Borrarchaeum sp. | reverse complement strand
AGTGTAAGGTTAAAAACTCGGTAACCCTCTGGGATGTCTTCCATTTCTATTAGGGCATCAAACTGAGCTTTCCATATTTCAAAAACTGATGAAGGTGATGTTTGTTTCATTTCGAACAAAGGCCAGTCATCGAGAAACCATTCTACAGGGAATTCAACTAACTTTCCGGCAATGTCTGAAAACTGCAAAACATAAGGTCGATCATCTGCCATCAGACTCGAATCATAAATATAGCCCATTTCCGTGATCAACTGAAGTGTATTATGAGCCAGTCTCCAGTATGGGGCTCTAAATCCTTTTACTGAACCTGAACCTCCAATTTTTTCCAGAGCCTTGTGAGTCTTTTGAAGTGCATCTTTTTGCTCATAGACTGAGAGGGTATCAAAATTCTCATGTAGATAGCCATGTGCCGCAATTTCGTGATCGTGTGAAACGATTTCGCTCATAGTTTCTGGATATTGTTCTGCTGTCCATCCGCAGGTAAAAAAGGTCGCTTGAATCTCATGTTTTTCTAGTAGGGCAAGAATTCGGGATAAGCCTCTTTTAACGGCAAATTGCCCTTTCGAAACCCTAACAGCTTCTTCAAGCGCTCGGATTTGGACACTTTCCGCATCATAGTCAAAAGTCAAACATACAATAATATCTGTCATGTTGATCATTTCCTAGCTAAAAAAAAGTTTATATGGTCCATTATTTTGATACTATTATTTTCGTTTGCGCTTTTTCTTCTTCCTTGTGCCAAATAATTCTATTACAGACACATATGCAAGTCCTATTGCTCCAATACATATTCCTGCAGCCGCAATAATCAGAAATACAGGGTTTTCGGATGTTTCCCTCTCTGGAGATGTAATAATGGTAACACTAGATTGTCCGTAATGTGTATCTCCTCTGGCTTGGACTTCCGCTGTCAAACTCCACGTTCCTATTGCTAGTGAAGATGTGTTGAATGTCGTTTTGTAAATACCAGTTTGAAGTTTTGCAAACATCGAAGATGTTACTTCAAACTCTCTTGAGAGTTGACTCAAAGTTAATTTAATTCTAGCGTTTCCGACCGGATCTCCATTATCAAAGACAGTTACATTGACCTCAAGCAAATCGCCTTTGACAACTTGATTTTGATAGGGGGTGACGGTGACTACAACGTCTGCGTGAGTTTCTTTAGGGTATATACTCAATGAGATCGTAAGCACAAACAAGATTGAAATTAAAAACATCAACTTCCTGTTTCGGTACATTTAAATTGGACCCCCGTTTTTTAACGACGGATAAATTTTGCTAATAAGACTTATAAAATCTGCTAAGTCTTTTTAAATTTATCATGTGAAGTGTATTTGCTTCATTTATAAGAAAAAAATACATTTGAGTTTTGAGGGAGGCGCTGGCCTTGAGTCAAACGATGAAACGTGTGAAAGAAGGAGTATTACAACTACTTGAAAATAGAAAATATAAAGTCGAATCGATCGAAGAGACCGAGTCAGAAATCGATATCCTTGCAAAAAAGAAAGAGGATAAAAAAGTCCTGAATTTTTTAGTACGCATTCCTAGCAAAAATGTTGTCGGTGTTGCATTAGTACGAGCATTAGATAAAGCAATGAAAAAACATGGTGTAGAGCAGGCGCTACTTGCAACTTTAGAAAGATATACGCCAGCCGCAAAAGCTGAATCAAAAAAGAAGAATATTGAATTACTTCCAACAAAGTATCCTATTTTTAATATTTTTGAACATGTTCTTGTTCCAAAACATGAATTATTATCTGAAAAGGAAGCTAATGAAGTTTTAAAACACTATAATATTAGCAAACATCAACTTCCCGCAATTCAAGCCGCGGATCCCGCAGCAAAAGCTATAGGGGCAAAACCTGGACGAATAGTAAAAATATATCGAGAAAGCCCTACTGCTGGTTTACATATCGTCTATCGAGTCGTTGTAGAATAGTCTTTTTTACATTTCCGCGGATTATTGTTTTGTTGTTATTAGGAGGTGCGCATTAATTCGCATTACGCTGTTAAGTGGAGGGACTGGTACTCCAAAATTACTGCAAGGTCTTGTAAGGCTTGTTTCTGAGGAAAATTTAACTATAATTTGTAATACTGCAGATGATTACTATTTTTATGGTCTTTATGTCTGCCCGGACATTGATTCTGTCCTCTACTGCCTAAAAAGTTTTTTAGATGAAGAAAAATGGTGGGGAATAAAAGGTGACACTTTTAATTGCCTTGATATGTTAAAACTGTATGGTTATGATCCTTGGTTTCAATTAGGGGATCGCGATCTCGCACTTCATATCCATAGGACGCGTTTATTAAAAGAAGGTCTTTCTTTATCTGAGATTATCAATGATGCCTGCATGCGCTTGAATATAAAGCCTCATATAATCCCCATGACTGATCAGAAAGTCACAACAATGGTCTTTACTGACAAGGGTAAATTGAATTTTCAAGAGTTTTGGGTACGGGAACATGCAAATGTAAAGGTATTTTCGGTTGAATTTGAAGGAATTAAGAGAGCAGAACCAACCCAAGATGTAATTGATTCAATTATGGAAAGTGATGCCATAATTATCGGACCAAGTAATCCTGTTACCTCAATAGGACCTATTCTGGAAGTAAAAGGTATCAAAACAGCCTTAGAAAGGACACAAGGCATAAAAATCGCGATTTCTCCTATAATCGGAGAAAAACCATTGAGCGGTCCTGCTGGTCAACTCATGGAAACTCAAAACCTTAGTGTTTCTCCGTACGCTATTGCAAAGATTTATTCTAACTTCTTAGACGTTCTAATTATACATAGTACTGATACAGGATTGGTTCCTCAAATTGAAGAACTTGGAATATCTGTATTTTCTACTAACATCATAATGAAGAGTCTTGATGATAAAATCACTCTAGCTCAAGAAATCCTTCGTTTAATTGAGGAAAAAACATGTTAAAATTGCAAAATCCTGCAATACTATCCGCAATGGCGGGTGTTACTAATGGTGATTTTTGTGCACGAGTTGCGAAAGGTGGAGCTGGCATGATCACTCTTGGCGGATTTAATTTTGATAAGGCAACGCTTAGCGCAGCAAAACTTATCACAACTAGAGAAAGGCCAGAATTTATTATAGATCTTGAGGAACTGCCAGAATATACTGAACGTCAAGTTTCTATTGCCCGTGAAGGAAAAACTCTCGTAAATATAAATATACGTGTTACCTCAAGAGATGGGTTACTTCTGGCAGCAAAAATATCACAGGATGCAGGTGCAGATGCTATTGAACTAAATGCACATTGTAGACAACCGGAAATTATGGATCTAGGAACTGGACAGGCACTGCTAAAAAACTCCAAAAAATTGTGTCAGTGGATTACAATCCTCAAAAATAATGTGAATATTCCCCTAATTGTTAAAATTCGGGCCAACATCGTCGATGAAGTGACTTTAGTGAAAAATATGGTTACAGCAGGTGCAGATGCTATTCATGTCGATGCAATGAAACCTGGATCTCCTTATGCTGACTTAGACGTTATAAAAAGGATATCCAACTCTATCGATACATATGTGATAGGTAATAATTCTGTAAAAGACATTAATTCAGCAATACAAATGCTGAACGCCGGTGCCGATGCATTTTCAATTGCTAGGGCTGCTATAAAAAATCCTGAAATAGTTGGAAAAATTGGGAAGGCTACAATGAAACCTTACAATTATTTATAAAACAGCGGAATAGTTAATGTAATTCCACGTTTTATTGCTGAAGACTTTTTCTAAAATTTTTAGACTCATTTGCGTCTTAGAGTAATCAATTGTTGTGAACGAACTACTACAGATCAAAAATCATTTTCTCTGAATATAATGTCAGTTTTTGAGAGGGAAAAAGATAAAAAAACGTTACATTCTCTTCAAATATGCTGGTACATCAAGTACTTCTATGTAGAATTCACATTCAGGATCCCCTTTTCCATAGCACCTGATCTCGCGTACAAGACATCGTCTGTCTTTTAATCGTTCAATGACACCTGAAATGAGTCCCGTTTCAAAGCTGCATGCCGGCTTTCCTAGGTTTGGAAGCCCTGCAGATGATAGGGTCTCCAGCAATATCAGATTTCCGATCCCTTTATCTGAATCAAATGTAAATGATTTTGTTCTTGCAATACTTTTCTTTTCCATCCACTGCAAAAATTCTTCGAATTCCTTAAATTTTGTTCTCCTACCCAACGCCTTGCCACCAGCATAAGCCAGTGTTTTTGACGCATCCTCTCCAACGACATCACGTAGGCTGAATAAACTTAATGCTCTAAATAGTCGAATATCTATTGTTGCGCCTAAATTAGGCCGGTCAACCCTGTCAAGTTCTGGCATTCTAACCTTTTCCAATATTCCCAACTCCAAAAAGTGAGATAACCATTAGTCCTTATGTCATCTCACCTTTCGACCTAGAAAAATCTTTTGGAAGAAATTAAAATATGGAAAGTAACTCTCTTATGAAGTCGTTAGTAGTATTTTTACCGCCAAGATCTGGAGTTCTAATGTTGGTTTCTTCATATATTTTTAAAATAGAGTTTTCTAGGTCTTTTGCTGCCTGTTTTGCATCACTTATTGAATATTTTTCACCTAGCCAATCTAGCATCATCGAGCAACTTAACAATATTGCAGTAGGATTCGCTATACCTTTTCCTTCAATATCGAAAGCCGCACCATGGACTGGTTCAAACATAGCAATATCCTGTCCAAGGTTTGAAGAAGGAAGAATGCCCAAACTTCCAGTCACCCCTGCGGCTTCATCGCTTAGAATATCTCCAAACATGTTAGTAGTAACTAGGGTATCAAATTGTTGAGGATTGATCACTAGTTGGTATGCTGCGTTGTCTACATATATTTCGTTTATATCAATCTCACTATAATTCTTAGCAATTTCTAAGCAGACATTTCGAAAGAATACACAGCTTATCATCACATTAGCCTTATGAACAATAGTTAGTTTTTTTCGCCTTTCCTTTGCCATTTTACAAGCAACAGTCATGATACGTTCAGTTGCTTCCTTTGTGATCATTCGAACATTAATTGCGCATTCTTTTGATATATCGTCTATTTTTTTATAGAGCCCCTCAGTATTTTCTCTAACAATTACCAAGTCAACTCCTGAATGAATACTCGGAATGCCAGGGATAGTTTTTGCGGGCCTGATGTTTGCGAAGAGGTTGAGTTCTTGTCTAAGGGGCAAAACTACATATCTAGCTGTTTCACCAATCGGCGCTTTTAGGCAACATGAACACTTTTTAATCTCATCTATGGCATTACTGGGCAATGCATGACCAGTTTCCTTTAGAGCCCTGTCTCCTGCAAGTATCTCCTTAAACCGAAAGGAAAAACTATATTTATCTGATAATATCTCAAGCACTTTGCTTGTAGCAGTAGTTATCTCAGGTCCAATTCCATCCCCTGAAATAACGGCGATTTCAAATGTCTTTGTCATACTCATCACATTAAATGATGATAGCTTAAAAGTGGTAATGCAATCTTTATAAAGGTATGTCTTTCATCGCTATTTAAATAAGATTAAAATTCATAATGGCATTTGACGTCTATAAGCTGTGATCTATTGAACATATATGCGCTTATTCCATTGAAAAAATTGGAGAATTCAAAAACTCGCATAAGCAATTTATCTCTTGAATCTCGAAAAATGCTTACCAAAGCTATGCTAACTGATGTAGTTCAATCAACTTTAGAAGCAAAAAATATCACCGAAACTTTTGTGATGTCACCAGATCAGGAGATAGTTACGCTTGCAGAGAAATTAGGTGCTAACACAATCCTTGAGGGAAAACAGCAAGGATTAAATATTGCTGTTTCTGAGGGGACACACAAGTTAGAACAACAGGGCGCTGAGGGTGTGATTGTTATTCTTGGAGATTTACCTCTAATTACACCACGTCTTCTTGATCTTCTTATTAAAAAGGCAATAAGTCGTCCATGGGTGGTAATCGCGCCTTCAAAAGACAATGGTACCAATATTTTGCTAAGAACTCCTCCAGAAGTAATTCCACATGTTTATTATGGATCAAATAGCAGCGTAATACATACCAGAATTGCTCGCTATTTTCATGTTTCTTATACAATATTTAATTCACCAAAATTGATGATTGATATTGATACTTCTCAAGATCTTGCCCTTATCAAAAAATATGAAACCGAAAAACGGACGCATACATTTCAACTACTAAACCAACTTAAGCTTTTATAGAACTTCAATTTTTTAAAAGATACCTTGGTGGGTCTAACTATGACTGCAGAAAGAATAAAACATTCTCAAGAATTACTTAAGGAAATGAATTACGATGGATGGGTCATTTTAACAAATCACGGACAGGATCTACATGCTCTTCTATTGCTTGGGAAAAAAAATCCAGGAAGACTATCTGTCATTGTTACACCTAACGAAAATCCTCATATCATAGTATCGCAGATGGAAGCGCCAATTTTCGAGGATATAATAGGCATAGAAGTATCTTCGTACAGTGATACAAAGCAATTAGTTGAACAGATAAAAAATGAATTTTCTCAGTTTTCAGATAATTCTAAGATCATTCTTGACTATGTAGATGATCCATTGGGACGTGATGATACATTTGATCTTATGACTTATGGAGAAGTAACTAAATTAAAAACCATGTTTCCTGAAATTAATTTTGAACCTGCAGCGCCATTTCTAAAAAAATTACGCACAAAAAAAACTGAAGCTGAAATAAAGGCTCACGAAATCGCATGCAAATATACACTGGAGATTTTAGAAGATGTTCCAAATTTTGTGAGTGTTGGTATGTCAGAACGAGATATACTTTCCGAAATAGATTGCCGATCAAAAAAAGTTGGAGAATCTGCATTTGACACGATTGTAGGCATAGGTCCAGATGCAGCGAGTCCTCACCACGTTCCATCTTCCTTTGAAAAACTAGGAAATGATGAATTACTTTTAATTGACATGGGTATTTTTATAACAGATCCTTCACCAGCTTCCTCAGACCAAACGTGGACCTTCTATACAGGTAGACCTACTGAACAAGCACTTAGAATGTATGAGGCTGTCTATGAGGCAAAAGAACGCGCAATAAAAGCAGCAAAACCAGGAATTCCCGCATATACTCTTGATGAAATAACCCGGGCTACTATTGAGGAATTCGGCTTTGATGAAAAAAAACTGTTTATTCATGCAACAGGGCATCCTCTCGGCATAGAAGTGCATGATGTTGGGCCAATTATTTCCAAAAAGTCACCACATTCTGAACAGCTACTAGAACCTAATATGGTACTCACTGTTGAGCCAGGACTTTATATTAAGGATCTTGGTGGAGTTCGATTGGAAGATGACATTGTAATAACAAAAACAGGGTGTAAACGGCTCTCATACACTCCTCCTGAACTCATTCAGATTAGATAATCCTCTCTTTTGAAGAGGAAAAAACTCCAATTATTTATGCTCTTTGGCGCATGTTTTGCAAGCCCATCGTTTTATGACATTTCTTCGTCGAGTTGTAATTTCCACTAACTTAGCAACCGAAGATGAGTCAGAAATGACTGCACCACAATATACGCATTTCCTACGAGCCATTTTTGTGTCACCTTTGTTAATAAAACTCAAAACCATTTGTCTAACTGTGTGTGTTTAGGTTTTTCCTCGTCCGCTATTGAAGGTTCTTCAAGTTTTTTTCTTACCTTTTTTACAACTTTTTTAGTTTCTTTTTTGGATTCTTTTTCAATCTTTTCTTTTGATTCTTTGGTAACTTTCTTTTTCTCTATCTTTTTTGTTGTTTCTGTTTTCTTCTCTTTCTTCACTTGTTTTGCAGGTTTTGGAGGAGGTTTAAGTTTTTCCATTTCTTTTTTGATTTCCTTAATGTTCTTTTTTTCTGTAAGCAAAGCAAGATCGTCATCTGAAAAATTGAACCATTTAGTAAGCTTAGCCGACATCTCTAGATCATTAAACATCCACTTTATAAAGGGTATATAATCTTTTGTTGCTCTTCTTTTGGAAGTATGGCATTTTTTTCCGATAGTTGCAGCAAGTTCTCCGGTTGCTCCCCGAACTTCTTTTGTACGGCTCATTTGCGATACCCAAGTAGGAAATCCATATCTTTGATAGGTATATCTCTGTCCCTTTAGTGGATTTGCTACGCCCTCTATCATATTGCTATATACATATTTCAACAAAGTCCATTGCTGTCGTTTGCGTATTCTAGCCCTAAAAAGATCAGCCCTTGAAATTGCATCATACACCTGTGCAAGTGTTTCAGGCTCTATGGCGTGTTTTGCTGCATTTTCATTAATCCAAAGCAGAAGCATGTCAGGTCTTATATCTAGATCTCTTACTGACATACGTGCATCCTTTACAGTTTTCGCAGAAAATAGACCTTTCAACGCATTAAAAATGTCAGTTTCGTGATCTCTCGATGTCAATGTAGACAAATCATTCTCTGTAAGTTGGTTTTTGTCCATAGCTATTGCCTGCAAATCATTAATTGCAGATCGCAGATCACCACCAGAGTTTTCTGCTATCTTTAGTAAAATACTATCGTCAACAACAATATCTTCGTTCTTGCAGATCTTCTTAAGTACATTTTTTATACTGGCTGCACGTAGACGTTGAAATTTAATTATTGTACAATATCTTCTAAAAGATGATAATCTTTGGTTGTATGGATCATTAGCCGTTGCAATAATTGGAACTCTTGCTTCTTTAAATATCTTTATTAGAGCTGCTATTCCTCCGCGATCTTCTCGACCAGAGACACCATCTACTTCATCGATCAAAATTAGTTTCTTAGGACGGTTTCCGGAGTAAAGTGAACCTTCTGTTGCTGCTAATCCTACAATATCTTGAATTTGAGATTGCCCTCTTTTATCACTTGCATTCACTTCAATTACATCAAGCCCGTAGGTATTTGCTAAAGCATAAACTGCTGAAGTCTTTCCTGAACCAGGAGGTCCAACAAGAAGTGGGAACTTGATTGCTGATTTCTTTTTCTGTTCTTCAACTCTTTGCTTTTCTGTCCATTCCTCATACCACTTCAATAAATCAGTTGCTGCCTTCTTATTGCCTGCGATTTGGTCTAGTGTAACTGGTCTGTACTTTTCTGTCCATAATACCATCAGAATCCTTCACCTAGGCGTTTCGAAAATCATAGACTCGTAGTTTATATTTGCGCCTTTTGCTTAAAAAGTACATGCTTTAAGAAAAGTCGCAAGAACATCAGTTTCACACTTTTTGTCTTTGACCATAATTGACAACAATATTTGTTTCGTTATTCGCGGATTTAAAAGAAATATTGAAATAACTTGCTAATTTTAAGTTAGTTAACTAAAAGCCAGTTTTTAAATGAAAAATAATTTAAATTGCGATTCAATGAAATAACTTAGACTTTTTATAGTACTAGGAAATGTTACTTTCAATTCAAGTTGATATCGGTGAAAAATAATTGAGCAGAAAAGCACCTTCAGTCGAAGATGAGCTATTCGAAGGAAAATTTGCCTATAGTTTCTCTCCCGATGAATTAATTGATATATTCAACACTGATAGAGAAAAAGGTCTTCCTTCAGAAGAGGCAGTTAATCGTTTAGAGAAATATGGTGAAAATGAACTTCCAAAGGTTAAGACATCATTTTGGAAAATCTATATTGCTCCTATTTCCAATTGGCTCATTAATATTTATTTGATTGCCGCTCTTGCTATTTTTCTAATAGCCTTATCTCTTGGGCCACAAGATGTCGGGGCAGTTCTCCCACTTGTTGTTCCCTGGTTTGTAGTAATAGGTGCTAACGTTGTTGTAGCAGTCGTTCAGCAATTTAGAGGACAGAAAAAACTTGAAGCGTTGCAACAACTGATGGCTGACGACATTCCTGCACTGCGAGATGGCAAACAAATCACTGTTATGACTCGCGATTTAGTACCAGGCGACGTGATTTTGTTACGGCAAGGTGAGAGGGTGCCCGCTGATTGTTTAATAATTGATTCTGCAGATCTTGCTCTGGATGAATCTAGTCTTACAGGAGAAAGTGTACCTGTTGAAAAAAATGTGGCTCCAGAGGGATTAGATGGCGAATTATCAATACAAGAAACAACAAATATGGTTTTTCTGGGTTCATATGTTGCACAAGGTACCGCCAAAGTCATTGTCATTTTCACAGGTATTAGGACGGTTATCGGAGAATTGAGCCGAGAATTAGAGGAAATAACTACAGGGGAAATTCCCATCAGGAAAAAGGTGAATGTTTTAGCAAAATATTTGGGTACAGCAGTTGGAATCCTTCTAGCAATTTCTGTATCTTTTAGAATTTTGAGCTTATTCGTTTTTCCTCCACCGGGAGTTCAGGCAAAAGGGGGGATGATCGAATGGGTGGATTTAGCACCAGTTTTGATAAACGGCCTAACTGTTGCCTTAGCCATAATGCCAATCAATATTGTGTTACTTGTTACGATTGTCTTAATAACAGGTGTCCTTGCAATGGCTAAAGAAAAGGTAATCATTAGAGATCTCAGTGCAGTAGAAACTTTAGGTAGGGTTAGCGTGGTTTGTTCTGACAAAACGGGGACAATGACTGAGAATAAAATGACTGTTAAGCGCATTTGGGATGGTGATGGAAATCTATATGGCATCACAGGATCTGGATTGAATATAGAAGGGGTCATTTTTAAGATTGAAGATAGAGCTACTGTGGATTTACCTCGCGATGCATCTCTGCAAAAACCTGTTGGTTCTTTCCCAAAATCTCTAGAGTTTCTGTTGATAAACAGCCTGTTAAATAATGACGCTAAAATAAGCGATGGGAAATTAATTGGTACGCCAACTGAAGGTGCGATTAAGATTCTTTTTCATAAGTCAAAATTACAGGAAAGCGAGATATTGAAGAATTATAATATGATTGCCGAATTTCCGTTTGACTCGAACGTGAAAAGAATGTCAAAAATGTTTAATGGAACGCACACTGATATTGTATTTTGTAAAGGTGCTAGTGAAGTAATTCTACCTCGTTGCTCACAGATTTCACGTGAAAATAATGAGGAAAAATTTACAGAACAAGAAAAAGAAAAGATTCTTGCACATATTAACGAATTTGCACAAATAGGGTTCAGAGTACTCTCATTAGCACATAAGAGCATAAAAGAACTTCCTAACGATATGAAAGAATCGCGTCACGAAATTGAAAGCAACATGACCTTTGATGGATTTGTTTGTATTGTTGATCCCCCTCGTCCTGGCGTATATGAAGCTATAAAGGAAACCCAGTCGGCTGGAATACAAGTCACAATGATTACAGGCGACAGCCCAGTTACAGCATCCTCAATTGCACGTGAATTGAATATCATCGAAGAAGGTTCAGATCAGATGAGTGTGGAAGGTTATCAGGTTAAATCACTTACTGATGAAGGCTTCTTTAAGACAAGAGTATTTGCCCGAGTAAGCCCAGAAGATAAACAAGTCATCGTTGCAAGATATCAAAAGCGTGATAAAGTCGTCGCAATGACTGGTGATGGTGTGAATGATGCATTAGCTCTTAGCTTGTCAGATGCTGGAATTGCAATGGGCATCGCAGGGACTGATGTGGCAAAGCAGGCATCAGATATTATTATTACGGATGATTCTTTTACATCAATTAGAACAGGGATAAGAGAGGGAAGAAATCTCTTTCAAAAAATCAGAATGATGTGTTATTTCTATGTTTGCATAAACTTAATGGAAGCAGCTATCTTATTTGGAATGTCATTCATACCGAATTTCTTTGGCTTTTTGACGTTCCAACTTCAATGGTTGTATGTGTCGGCTCACACATTCCCAGGTTTTGCACTAGTATTTGATAAAAGTACAAGCAATATAATGCAAGAAAAACCGCGTGATACTCAAGAAATCATAGATCGTAAACTTTTTAAGATAATGGTTTTCCATGCAGCTTTGATGGCTATCGGAGTCGCGTTTATTTATATTATAACGTTTACGGGAATCTATCCTGTATTTCCGGGTAACAATGTAGGATTGGTATCAACTGAATGGCCTTTGGCCCAACAGAAGGCTAGAACAATGGCAATTGTTACAATTGTGTTTGTGGAATCTTTTATGGTACTCGCTATTCGCCGAATTAATATGTCCATCATTCAATCCAACAAAGGAGAGGATTTCTCACTTAGAACCTATATTTTCATAGGAATGGTGATTTTCGGGACAGTGGGTCTTATTTATACCCCTATAGTCCAATTAGCAGTGATACATATTGGGATTGTCTTTGAATTCATGTGGCTAACTTGGCTTGATTGGGTACTAATCATTATAGCATGCCTTCCTTCAGTTGTTGGAATTGAATTATATAAATGGACTAAAAGAAGTAAAGGCATTACATTTTGAATATCTAATAGACTCCTTGAAGTAGATTTTATGATTCTATGAAAATGTTAGAAATTCTTTATTAGCCTAATTTCTTCTACAGTTTTCCTCTCATTATTTTTCTGATCTATAATTTGCCGAAATCCAGTCCTCTTCTTAAATGCCTGAGATAGAAGTTAAAGCAATTCCATTGTACGAAAACATCTTAAACAACATTTAATATTTAGGCATAATAATATCGTCTTATCGAGTGGCTTCTATGAATGCAAAGGGCAGGAATTTTGCATTAATTGTACTCTTAACCTTTATGGGTGGCCTACTACGTTTTTTAGTTTATTCAGATTTATGGTTTATCTTTGGAGATGACTGCAGATATGCTGGGCTTTCAAAAAATCTTATTGAACAGAGAGTATATTCATTGTATGCGCATGATCCCTTTATACTCCACCCACCCGTTCACCCAATTCTTGGAGCACTTATTCATACTGCTACTGGACTTGATTTTATCTATTCAGATCGCTTACTCTCATTTGTATTTGGAACTATGTCAATCCCTATCGTGTTTTTATTGAGTATGTTGTTTTTGAATTATCGCGAAAGCATTCTTACAACATTTCTATTTACTATCTCAGGATTTCACATCTATTTAGCACAACTCTCTCTAACAGACAACACATTCATGTTCATGGGTTTTCTTAGTCTATATTGCTATTGCAAAGGGATATCCAATAGAAATTATCCAAAATTAATCATGGCAGGTCTTCTAGGTGGTTTTTGCGCCCTTACAAGAGATTTGGGCATCATATTGATACTTCTCTTTTTCATATATTGGATTTTGACCACAGAACTTGTAAATACTTGGAGAATGCCGGTATTGGCAAGTTTGACACAAGGAGCAGTCTATTCCGTTTGGCCAGTATATCGTTACTTAAACTATATTTCACATCGTTATATTTGCGCCTGGGAAGGCTTTCCTGTTTATACCGGAAATTTCAATATTATAACGCTTGTTTCTCCTTTTAGTTTCCCAGAAATTTCAGCAGCCTTCGTTGGTTTATTTGCTCCTTATACCTATTACATTATTACCCTCCCTCATCTTACTAGCCTTTTTCTGCCATGGCCACTTAACAGTTCTATTGTTCTTTATGGTCCTTTTGGTGGAAATGAACATCTTGTCCCATTATATTTCTTCCTTTTGATTCCGGGAGTAGTAGGAGCTCTAAAATCACGCCAATATTTTATTCTATCATGGATTCTGATATTTTTTGTTCCCCTATCGTTTCTAACAAATGTTGACGTAAGATTCGTCGATTTCACTCTACCTGCTTTTAGCATGCTATATGTGTATGGGTTAGTCACATGTAAAAATATCTTAAAGTGGGTTCTAGAAAAGTTTAAACCTGGAGCAAATAGGCAGATTATAGAACTCTTACGCCATCAAGATGTACTCTCTTATTTGATTACTTTTTTAACGGTTAGTTTTATCATATTTGGACTCCTTCAAGCGAGAGGAACTATTCTTACTCAGCGATACGAAATTCAAGGTGCCGATCTTGCAGCTGAGGTTGAGGAATTGAATGGGGTGACAATGGTGCGACTTGGCTACTCACAAGAAGTAGCGTATCTTACTTCAAAGGAGATCATAGGAATGCCACACACACCTACGAGGTTGGATGATATTATAAATCATTATAACGTGAATTATATTGCTTGGGGGCAGCATTCACCTTGGTGTGAGCAAACAATAACATATATTCAAGAACATCCCGAGAAATACGCTTTATATCTATATATCTCATCTCCAGAGAATAACGACGTCTATCTAATTTATGAAGTTCTCTAGCTGATTGATTATGCTTAGAAAGCTTTTTCCACTTTTATAGAAGTCTCTGTCTCTTTGTATTTGTGAAGTTTAATAGTAAGAATTGTATCAAATAAGAAATAATTTTATATTAGGCGTAAAAGTAAATTCTGACAAGTTAAAAAGGGGGTTAATAATAGATGGAACAATCTAAATTATATTCAAACGAAGATTTAGTCGCTTATTGCGGCATTAATTGTAAAGAATGTAAGGCAAAGGCTAAAAGGCGAGGAAACCTTGCTAATTTGTTGAAAGAAGCTCTTAAAGAGTTACCTTTAGAATTATTCCGTGAAGTCTTTCCACCATTTAAGCCTATCAATGAAGTAATGGAATTTCTTGAATTTTTACCGATGATGTCAAACATGCAAACATGTTGCACTTCAACAGAACATCCATGTGGAGATCCAGACTGTAAAATTCGCGTTTGTATACAAGAAAAGAACATAAGAACCTGTGCAGAATGTGAGGAAGATTATAAAACATGTGTAAAACTTGATTTTCTAAAACCAGGTCATAAAACATTGATAGAAGATCTTGATTTTATTAAAGAAAAAGGATTTGACGCGTACGTTGAAGACGTGATTAAAAAATACAAGATGGATCCTGTAACTGTTGAGTAAATCCTCATTTCCCCTCCTTTATTCTTGTATAAAAATATCTTCGTTCAGATACACAACTCTATTATATCTTGCATTTTTTTGAATATATGCCTCATCAAAAACTATGCTATTTTCAATTATAGAATTTTCACCGATTTCTGTATTTCTTCCTATTGTTGTATAAGGTCCTATCTGAGTATTTTTTTCTATTTTTGCATTATTTCCAATTAGCACAGGAGGAATAATCTTTGTATTACTTCCAATTTGACTTCCATTTTCTATTAGTTTAAATCCTGGCGTAATTGGGATTATTCCAGCTTGAATGCGGGATAAAACCTCACGATTAGCATCTAAAAGATCCTTTGCTCGAGAAATGTTCTTTCTCCATCCGTCAAATAATGATCCATATACTTTTACGTTGTCTTGTTTAAGTAATTTCTTAATCGCATCAGCAATTTCAAATTCCCCTCTTGGTGAGGGCTTTATTTCCTGAATAGCACGGAATATTATCGGACTGAAAATATAGATGCCGGTTGTAATGATATTAGAGAATACTATGGATGGCTTTTCTTCAATTTTAATGATCTTGTTATCTTCTCCAATGAGAACAACTCCTGTTTCTTTTGGAGTTCTTTTTTCTTCTAAAAGAAGTGTGGCATTCGCTTGGCGATTTAAATGGTGTTGAAATAAATCGTTAGGCGGCAAATCTAGAAATAGATTATCTCCTAAATACACTACAAAATCTTTCTTGACGATTTCTTTCGCCAGATTAATTGCATCAGCTAATCCTAGTTGTTTTTCTTGAAATAAATATTTGATGGATCCTCTAAAGTGTGTGCTGTTCAAATACACTTGAATTTGTTGGTATTTGTAACCCAGCACCATGAAAATTTTTCTTATATGAAGTTTTTGCAAAAAATCGAGCGCGTATTCGATGATTGGCTTTCCAGCAACCGATAGCAGTGGTTTAGGGATATGTTCTGTCAGAGGCAAGAACCTTGTTCCTTTACCAGCTGCAAGTACTATTGCAGTATCGAGAATTTCAATCACCAAAAGAAGATGCGTTCTATAGCTTCTAAAATGTAAAAACGAAGTAAGTAATTAATTATTTGGTCTCAATAGAAATCCCTAAAAAATCTGTATTAACGAACCAGTTAGAAATATCAGCTTGCTCTAAGAATTGTTGGACTTCTTGCGGTGTATAACTCGCATCGATTGATGATTTCCAATATTTCCACCAGTTTCCAGCAATAAGGCGTCCTAACACATGCACAATGAATTTTGCCCTTAGACCTAAATCCCGGCGTTCATCTTTGATATATACTTTCCCATCTGGCTTTAATACCCGAGAAATCTCTTTGAAACCATTTAAGGGATTTTCCCAGTGATGCAGAGAATCGTTGGAGAAAACTAAGTCATATTTTTGATCTGGAATCATTTCCATGTTTTCAACATAACCAGTTATATAATTTACACGTTCTGCTACATTTTCATCTTTTGCATTCTTTCTGGCTACTCTTTGCATATCGGCTGATGGTTCTAGACCATCTACTCTGACATCAGGACGTTCTTTTGCCAACCAGATACCTATCCAGCCTGGGCCTGGACCTATTTCTAGAATAATCGCCCCTTGTGGTGGATCTATTGATTTTATGATATGTTTTATAATATTTCGATACTCAAAACCCATATTTTTCTTCATCCTTTCACTATATTCTTCCATGGTAAACTCTGGAGTATCTAGTATTGCCTCTCCTTCTGGGATTCTAGGTCTGATTTTCTTGCTTTTAGCCATTTGTTTACACCACTTTTTTTAATTCCAAAGGCGTGATATGCACTTTTCAGTGACATTGAAAAAAATAAAAAAAGGGCAATAATGCCCTTTCACATAATACATTCTATTAAAGCTTCTATTTTATATGGCTTTACTGCGTCTACAATAGCTTCAATTGGTTCATCGTCTTCATCTTTTTCTCTTACGTTTTCTAGAGCCCTCCTGCGCCTTCGTATAAATTCTCCCAATGTGGGGAATTCATACGTCATCTCATATTCAGCAATCAATTCAATTTCTTCTTTGTGAGCAAATCCTTTGATGCTTTCTGAAAAACCTCTATGACTTACCATAATAAATCTAAATCCATTTATTGCTATTTTTTCGTTTACAAGAAGACTCCTCAGCCGACTTATTTGATAGCCCTGATCAATTCCTACAATTCTGTTCCAATCTTTTATAATTACTAACCCTAAGTGATCGCCAATAGAGTTTTTCAAAAGCAGCGTAGTATTATTATTTGCTAACATTTTTCTGATATGGCTTTTCCTATATGGTTTCCAATGAGCTATGTCAACTGGTACTAAACCCTTTTTTTGGAAATAGGTTCTAGTAAGCCAACGAAGTTCATTCGGCATTCTAGCTCTCTTTCCCAGCGAAATCTCTCTAACCCCCAATTGTCTATATAGTAAAATACCGACAAAATACTTTATAATTGTTGCCCTCCTTTTTAAAGGCATTATAGGCGCTCTTCGGGCGCGATGGCGCGTTTTATTAAATATGCGGGCGCGATAACCTCTCCCTTTATATATACGTGCGCGATTGTGCGCTTCTTTATATATTATTACCTTAAACGCTACAAAGATTAAAATTCTAGAAATATAGCTAAATACAATACATAAAAAGGCAGCAAATAAGAATGAAGCTGATATTTGAATCAGTATTCATTTAAACACCACTTATATGAGATAGGCAAAGTTCTTCATATTTGAAGGTAAGCTTTTTACTTGATTGGCCTTTTTCATTATAATGAGTGAGCCAGTAATGCAGAACATAATATCAGACGCTATCAAACTGTTTCAGTTTCTGAAAAACTCACCATATACACCCTACATAGTCATTGCGCTGTGTTTTATGATATTAGTTATAATTCAGGTACGTAAAGTTAGAGATCGAAATCGCAGGAAAGAATTTCTTTTAATCGAGACTCATCAGCAGAATCTTCAGATAAAAGAATCTTCTAGTTATGCCTTAACTCTTGAAGGGAAAATAATAGATCTTAACAAAATGACCGAAAGGGAAATGATTGAGATAAGATGGATTCTTTTCTTTCTACCGTTCTTCTTTCTTAGCACTCTGTTGGTTATTTTGTACTCTCCATTGTTTTGGCCAATTCCTTTCATAGGTCTAATAGGTGTTCTTGTTATAACAATCTTGGGAGCGATTCGCATGTCAAAATATGGTTTTACAAGAAGTTATCTCTCTGGACACGATTTACTTAACGAAATGCGATTAGATGAAAGGAATAAGAATCTAACTGTTTCACATACATTCTTTGCAAATCAAGTTGAATTGAATAATTTCTTTGAATATGTGTCTTGTGAGAGTCGATTAACGTTAGATGACAGAGTAAGTTCTACATGGACTTTATATGTCGGCCTTAGGGCAATAAAAACATGCGATCATGCCCTTAATAGTGCCTTATTCATGGTAAATAAACAAAAATCAAAAATATCCTCAAAACTTCGGAGAGTTATTAACTCAGAGAACATCGAAAAAATATCCGACTTTTTCCTTGATGATGAGAAAAAGTCGTGGTTTTGCATCGAATCATGGGAGAATTATTTAATTGGAAAAATTCGATTTGCTATACACGAACCTCAACGTGTGACAGAAGAACGGACAAAAAGGCTAATTCAAGCTTTCGAACTTCTTGAAGAGTTTTCTATAAACTTCTTTCAGCATTTACAAAGTTAACTGAGCGATCTTTTTCGATCTAGATTATGTTTGTTTAATTTAGATTATTTTGGCGTAATTAAATCGTGAGGTTGCATTTCTTGCATACCCGCTGGTGTTAATATTCCGAAATTAGCTTTCTGTTTAAGTTCATTAAGATCTCTCGCGCCAACATAACCTAATGCAGCTTTAAGTCCGCCAGCAAGTTCATTAATTACATCACTTATTGTTCCTCGATATGGAACAAAGCCTTCTACACCTTCTGCGATATCTTTGCTTGGTTGAGAATATCTATCATATGAAAATCGCTTTTTCCTAGCTGCAATTGACCCCATTCCATAATACTGCTTGTAGTATTTTCCTTCTAACGCTATTAACCGTCCAGGAGATTCGCGACATCCTGCAAAAATGTTTCCCATCATACAAGCTGAAGCGCCAGCAGCTAAAGCCACGGCGATATCACCACTGTTTTTTATTCCACCATCGGCACAGATCGGAATGCTGTTTCCTAATTCAGCAGTCGCCTTTGCAACTTGAAGTGTTGCATACAATGTTGGGGAACCAGCACGTGTTACCATGCTTGTTGAGCAAATACTTCCTGATCCAATCCCTACTCTAAGTCCTGCAACACCATCTAGCCTGCTGAGTACATCTACTGCTGCTGCATATGTTCCAATATTCCCAACTATTAAATCTGCACTTACATTGTTCAAGATTTCTTTGGCCCCTTTAAAGCAATTGACGTTATGAAAATGAGCTACATCGATTACCAAAATGTCAGCGTATTTATCAAGCACTTTAGCACGTTCTAAATCAAATGGACTTATAGCTGCTGCACATAGTAATCGCCCTTCTTCATCTCTTACTGCATGTGGATACTTACCTTTTAAGAGAATATCTTTGATTGTAATCAGTCCTTTCAACTTGCCAGTTGTAGAATCAACTATTGGCAATTTTTCAATTCGATGCTTATGGAGCAATGTTTTAGCGTCATCGAGGCTTACTTCTTCAGTTGCTGTGATCACATCTTTAGTCATTACATCTTCAACTTTCAAATTGTCATCAGCAAATCGTATATCGCGCCATGTAACTATTCCTATTAAATTTTCGTTATCATTTAAAACTGGTAAACCATGGACATTATATTGATTCATTAATTCAGTGGCACTTTTCACAGATTCACTAGGTCTTATGGTGAAAACTTCTGAAATGATGAAGGATTCTGCACGTTTGACTTTTCGTGTCATGTTTACTGCTTCTTCTTTTGTGCAGTTTCTATGTATAACTCCAAGTCCTCCAAGTCTAGCTAGTTCTATCGCCATTTCTTCTTCAGTAACTGTATCCATTGGAGACGAAACAAAAGGCAAAACTAATTTGTGGTTTAAAGTGATTCTTGATGAAATATCAGGATCTTTGGGTTCAATTGAACTCCATCCTGGCAAAAGAATGACGTCATTAAATGTGATAAGCTTTTCCATATTGTTTTCTTTCCAAAATGACATTTAGTGTCCCTCACCGACCAGGTTAATTTGGCGTGAAAAGTTACTTTAAAATACTATCTAGTAACACCATTTATAAAATTCCATTAAAAAATCCTGTTTCGAGTTGGAAATTTTGATGTCTAAGATAAGAACTGAAGATCTTATTAATGATCTTCAGAAGTTATGTGATTATGCTATTGAAAATGGTGCCTCTAGGGCAAAGTTCTTTGATACAGATGCCGTTGTCGTAGATGAGAGAGTCCGTCTTAAGTGTCAGGTGCCATTATGCCCATCTTTCGGAATAAATCTCTGTTGCCCTCCTAAAAATACTCCTTCCGTTGATGAATTTCGGGCTATGTTGGCAAACTATAATTATGCTATACTAATCCAAGTAGATACTCCCCTGAGTGAAGAACTTGCAACGATTATTAAAAGTAATGAAAGTGTAGGCGAAATTTACGAAAATCAATCATATTTTGAAAACCGAAAAGATACTCTTGACAAGGGCCAAATAAATCTACATAAAATTGTGAATAAAGTAGAAGCAAAAGCGTATTCAATGGGCTTTTATTTTGCGACAGGATTTATTGGTGGAAGTTGTAAACTATGCTCTAAATGTGTAACACAACAATCAGGAGAAGCGTGTCAGCATCCATTTCAAGCTCGCCCATCAATAGAAGCTGTTGGCATTGACGCCTTTAAAACTGCAAAGAACATTGGCTTCGAACTAAGCCCACCAAAGGATAATTTAGTTAGATGGACAGGGTTGATTTTGGTAGACTAATTTAAATCGATTGAGTCCTCTTCGTCTACCAGTTTTTAAATTCGTTTCCAAATGTTGATCTATTTAGATTTCATTTTTTAAAATATTAATGGAAAAAAAGAAAGGTGCTTCTTTTAAAAACGCACCCTCTGTGTAGAGAGCGCTATTAAATCGAAATACCTAATGTATCTTCTGCCTGCATTTTTACGCTCTTATATAGGTTATAATATTCGTCATTGGGCTTAATTGTCTTTATATCAAAGCACTCTTTGAATGCCTTACCCTCTGGTGCTGCCTTTCCATCGTAAATTGAAAACTTTTCATTAAGAATACTATTAACGAGATCATTCGCATTTTCACGTGTTATTTGTGCCTTAGATATTGCATGAGCCAGTTCAGCTGTAAATCGGGCTTCTAATACACCAGGATGATCTTGATATTTATTAAATGCAGCAAAACAGCTTTCTATAAATGCACATCCAGAAACTGTATGCATTAGCGTGACAGGAACTATCTCCCAGAATAACATTTCTGTACAAGGACCTGCAGCACCGCCCGCTGTTCCACCAATTAATAACTTCGAATTTCTGCTTAAAGCTTGCATTGCGATAGAGTGTGCCCATAGCATTTTCCTTAATTGTGAAATCTCTGGTACTATGTCAACATAACGCATATTGTATGGCGTGCCAGTGATTGCAAAAGAATGTCTATGAACTAATTGTCCTAATATTGATCCTGCTACCCTTGCAATAGCTACTCCTTCTGGTCCTCCTGCATAACCTCCCATAATAGCGGTATATAAACCGCAAATAAGAGCATCATATCCAACAAGATGGACTACCTTTGAAAGTACCTGATAGTCTGTTTTTAAATCAGATGCAATTGCAACCAGATGTGAGTCAGTCCTGCGAAGGCCACCTTCTGTAGAACTTGCTGCAATTTCTGCTAAACATGTAACGCTTGTTTCGGTGCCAAGAATAGACAATCCAGGTCTTCCTACTCTTCTAAGGGCCTCGTGAACTAGTGCAATTTCGTATTTTCCAGCCTCCACTTCCAAAGGCGCGCCAGCTTTAATTGGTCTGCCATATACTGTTGTAAGAGAACCTTGATTGAAATAATCAGTTAAAGGATCTTGTGCGAAGGCAACTGCTTCTTCCAGAAAGATATCTTCACTAGTGGGCTGACCTAATCCACCTGTTTGCATGAGTGGAGGTAATGAATCGCTTATGGCTCTCCATCTCATAACACGTGTATCCTTTTCTTCCCCCATTACGACTTCGCCAGGTAATCTTTTTAGCATTTCTTTTATTTCAGCCTCTTCAAAAATGATCCGTCGAGATGTTGAAGTACATAGCATGCCAACCTCAAGTGCTAACTCTAATCCTGCCTCAAAAACTTCATCAGCCAATGTGTTGTCATTTGGGATAGGCTCTTCTGGAGTGCATTTGAGGTTATGTTCACTCACCAACCTGTTTACGGTCGCTGAGAATATATTTAAATCAAAATCAGTTTCCTTACAGGCTGGACCTTCTTCAACTCGATCTAAGATTTCCCAAATCGTAACCAATAATACGACCTCCAATTGAATGTACATTCGAAATAATGTATCCATTTTATAAATGATGCATAAAAAACGAAATGAAATAATATCGTTTCTAATATTTATAAGAACTATAGGGTGAGTTTATGTCTGCTGAGGAATTAAAAAATCTAGAAGAGGCAATAATTAACGGAAATAAAGAAACTGCAATTCAAACAATAGAAAAAGCAATAGTTAATGAAATCGCTACTGAAGAGATTCTTAAACACGCAACAAAAGCCATTCAACTAGTTGGTGAAAAATTTGCATTGATGGAGCTCTTCCTCTCAGACATGATGCATTCTGCCGAGGTAATGAAAGCCGTTTTTAAGCTTCTAAGGCCACACCTATTACAAGACGAAACACAAACTGAAAAAGGTACTGTTGTGATTGGAACGGTAAAAGGTGATATCCATGATATTGGCAAAAATATTGTTGTTGCCATGCTGGAGGGAAATGGTTTCAAAGTATACGACATTGGAGTTGATGTACCTCCAATGACCTTCGTTGAGAAAGCAGAAGAAGTTAAGGCAGATGTGATCGCAGCTTCATCTTTGCTATCAACTACAATGCCCTACCAGCAGGATATTATACGCTTTTTAGATGATCTTGGAACACGCTCAAGTTATAAAGTTATCGTTGGTGGTGCACCAGTCACAGCTGAATGGGCAAACAAAATCGGTGCAGACGGTTACGCTGATAATGCTATGAAAGCGGTCGACATGGTTACAAATTTGTTAATATAAAATAACTGTTTTCCTGAGCATTCAAAATGAAAGCAAATTTCAATGCCGACATAAAAGCTTAGTTAATTTTTTACCCCTACTCAGAAGAAGAATCGACTTTTCGGGAAATTTTTTGCTGACTAAATCGAGATCCTCACTAAAATGTTAGAATTTTGTTTTAAACGAAATCAAGGTAAGATGATTTCAACTCATATGTTCAGAAAGTCATGATAACTCATTGTTAGTCAATAAGACATTCATACAGTCCATAAGGATTCCTAAACTTAGCAGGAAATTATTCAATTTTTTAACATGATCGTGTCAATTATATAAATCTTGTCTCGACAAAATTAACATAAAGTATTTAAGTCTGAGATACATACCTCATTGCGGTTGAAATACTATTGAAAGTGAGCGCACGAGGTGAATTGATATGGGGCTTCAACCACATGAGTGGTTAATGCGGTTAATTCTTGCTGGTGTAGTATCTGGTGTTTGCACGGTCTTAGCTATATTTGCAGTCATTACAGTGCCTGTACCTGTTGCACCGGGTGTGAGTGCATTCTATATTGCAGCGGCGGTATATGTTCCCTTTGCACTTTGGTTTGGGATATGGGGTGGACCAATTGCAGGTTTTGTCAGTTGTTTCATTCTAGGGATTTATAGCGGATTCCCCTTATGGTTTAGTGCTTTATGGGCAGTAGCTGATATCATTGAAGGTGCTGTTCCCTTGATAGCGTTTAGAACCTTTAGAGCCGATCCCGATTTACGTGAGAGTGAAAACAAAGGGAAATCATGGGCAATGTATTTAATCTTTGGTGTAATCCTTTCCTCTCTTCTCTCTGCATTGTGGGGTGGCTATACCCTTGCATGGTTCCTAGGCTTACCACCTGCAGCAGCGTATATTGTCTTCCTTGGATGGTTCTTAGGAGATATCATTGTTTTAGCTGTGATTGCTACGCCCATGTTGTACTTCTTAACTAAGCCAATAAAAAGAAGCCAGATCTATATCGAGGGCTATATTTAAAACCCCCTCTACCTTTTTTTTTAGAGGAGATACAAAAATGTCATCACGTTCATTCTTCTTGTATATCTCAAAAGATTCGTTTATGCATAAACTGAACCCTTTAACGAAGCTAGCATTAGTACTTGTCATTAGCTTAGTTCCCTATCTTATTGAAGATTTACTTGGACGACTTGTTGTTGTGCTACTTGGAATATTTTTATTGGGTGTTTCAAAAGTACAGATAGGTGTTATGAAAAAATTCCTTGTAGGACTAGTTTTAATGCTCAATACAATTTTTCTCGGCTTTCTTTTGTTTAGTCATATTGAGGGCTCAATAATTTTAGTGGATACAACCGTCATAGATACTGTTTTCTTGTTGTGGCCACTTGAATGGGCGATCTTTATAACAGAGAACACAATTATTCATTCTATAAAAATTTATTTAAGGGTTCTAGCTATGTCTATCCTCACTATTTTCTTTTTCACAACAACAAAAGATCGAGATATCATCTATAGTTTACGGTTATTGAAGATACCTTACGCTATAATATTTGTTCTTGTGGTTACACTTCGATCGATGAGTATGTTTGTCGATGACTTCTTTACGATTCGAGATGCAAATATTTGCAAAGGCGTTGATTTTAACAGAGGAAACCCAATCTCTCGTATAAAGAAATATTTATCTTTAATCAATCCTTTAGTGATGTTCCTCATCAAACGGATCGAAGAAATGACCTTTGCAGCAACAAGTAAGGGCTATATAATTAAGGGACAACGTTCTTATTATTGGACTTATCCTTTTAAGAAAGCAGATTATTTTATTCTTGTTCTCGTTGTTACTTTCTTCGGAATCTTTTTCTTTGGATTTCTCTTCGATATAACAGTCACTCAGATTTTGCTTATGGTATCTGAGCGCGTATCATGGCTAAATGGTGGTATACCGTGGTTAAAGAAATTATCATAGAAGATGTCTGGTGGAAATATAAAGCAAGTGAAGACTGGGTTCTCAAAGGTATTTCACTTCAAGTTGAAAAAGGTCAATTTTATGGTATTATGGGACCTTCAGGTGTTGGAAAATCTACTCTTTGCCTTTGCCTTAATGGAATAATACCACAAGCTGCAAAAGGTGAGTTCAAGGGTCGAGTGAAAATCGGGGAGATGGATACCTCTGAGGACTATATCTCTGAATTTATTGGAAAGGTTGGTCTAGTTTCACAGGATCCTGATTCACAATTTATAATGATGTCCGTTGAGGATGAATTAGTTTCTCCACTTGAAAATTTAAACCTCTCACGCGATGAAATCGCAGAAAGAATCGAATGGGTTGCAGATTTAGTGGATATAAAACATTTGCTCAAAAAATACCCTCATGAACTCTCTGGAGGACAAAAGCAACGAATTGCAATCGCTTCATTTCTTGCAATGCGACCTGAAATATTGGTTCTAGACGAACCAACGTCTGATTTAGACCCAGTTGGGAAGGAATCCGTGTTTTCAATTGTGGAATCTTTGAGAACGGAAACTGATCTCACTATTGTAATGGTTGAGCATGATAGCGAAAAACTAGCAAAATTTGCTGATCGAATTGCAGTTATTAATGATGGAACGATTATTTTAGATGATGATACGGATCACGTCTTTCAAGAATATGAAAAACTACGTCACAATGGCATAGTGCTACCTCAAGCTGCTGATGCCTATCTACAAACCTTTGGTCTAAAAGAAGATCGTCTTCTTGTTGAATACGATAGGATTCTTAATGAATTCAGAAATGCTTTTAGCCAAGGCAAATTAAGTTTTACTGCTCCTTGCAATACTATTCTCGAAAAAAGTGGAAATGAAGTAATTGATTTCAATGATGTAGATTTCCACTATCCCGATGGCACAAAAGCTGCAGAGCAGATAAACCTGCAGATACATGATGGAGAATATGTTGCGATTATAGGTCAAAATGGATCTGGGAAAACAACCTTAGCAAAGCTTTTGAAAGGTTTGCTAAAACCCACTAACGGAAAGGTAACTGTCTTTGGCACAGATACCTCGAAAGTTTCTGCGACTAAGATTACACAGGTTGGTTACTGTTTTCAGAATCCAGATCACCAATTATCACGATATGATGTTCGTGAAGAACTTGAATTTGGTCCTAAGAATCTAAAACTTGAAAAAGATGAAATAGAAAGACGTGTTGATGATGTTTTGAATGTTATTGGGCTACAAAACTTTGCAAATGAATATCCCTTTTTCCTAGGGAAGGGACAAAGAAGAAGGCTTGCTGTTGGCACAATTCTGACAATGCAGCCAAAAGT
>NZ_JAHPYX010000145.1:0-25150 GCF_019058535.1 Candidatus Borrarchaeum sp. | reverse complement strand
GCGGCGATGATGTTCGCCCTTAAGGTCATCAACTATGACTTATTCAAGCAGTTGAAGACGTTTCTCTTCGGAGTTCCGTCATATGAGGCTTATGGAAGGCGGAGGCGCGGGCAAAGGAGAGAAAGCGGGCTAACTGCCCCCATCCAGTACCAAAAGTTTCTAAAAAGTATGAAGTTCTGGATGGCGATGAACTCCTCGATAATAAATGAGGAGAGAGGCTACCTCCCGACTCCAGGTAGGGAGGGATTGTGCAATAGGACAATGATGTCCTTTCTGGACAATTTAAAAGCGGACTTCCCATGTCACACTCTCAAGATATATTAAGAAATATGAAGATATGGTAAGATACCGTGACCTGGTGGGTGTATCTACATACTCATTTAGTTTTTAGAAGTCTGTTAGTTCTCCCTCTATCCTTAGAGGATCCCTGTTCGTTATAAAAATAAGAGGCAAACTATTTGAAAATTTATATGGACACATACGGGTGTAGTGCAAACCAAGCAGCATCTGAGATTATGTTAGGCCTTCTTTCAAATAAATTTCAAATAATTTCAAAGAAAGATGAGGCAGATGTAATAATCATCAATTCGTGTATAGTGAAATCACCTACAGAAGCAAAAATTCTTTTTCAAATTAAAAAAATCGTGCAAGAATACCCTCACAAAAAACTAATTGTTGCAGGATGCATGCCTGAAGTGTATTCCATGAAAATTAGAAAAACTGCGCCAAATGCAAGTATGATTGGAATACATCATCTTTCAGAAATTGAGAATGTCGTTGACGACACTTTACGAGGAAAACAAAGAATTGAAATTGGGCATAATTCCAGTCCAAAGTTAGGATATCCTCGAATAAGGATTGATGATAGGATTGGAATTGTACAGATTGCCCAGGGTTGTATTTCAAATTGTACTTATTGTATTGTAAAGCGAGTCATGGGCCCATTAGTATCATATCCTGAAGAACTGATACTTGACGAAGTAAAAAGGTGTGTTCTTCAAGGATGTAAAGAGATTTGGCTAACTGCACAAGATACAACCGCATATGGATTAGATAGAGGCAGCACCCTACCTTCCCTTTTACAGTCGATTATGCAAATCGATGGCAATTTTATGGTCAGAGTCGGTATGATGAACCCTGCCACAGCATATCCTTTAGTAGATGACTTGATTGAGGTTTTCAAGCATTCTAAACTCTATAAATTCATACATTTACCTCTTCAATCTGGTAGCAATGCAATTTTACGTCAAATGAAAAGAAATTATACCGTTGAACAGTACTTTGAGATTATAAAAAAATTTAGAACAGTCTTCCAGGACATTACACTATCTACAGACGTTATTGTAGGATTCCCTACCGAAACCGAGGCACAATTTAATGAATCGCTTAATGTAATAACACTGCTTCAACCCAGTTTAACAAATATTTCAAAATTCGGTCCAAGGGAAAAAACACCTGCTGCAAAATTACCCCCTCTTTCAAGTCAAACGATAAAAGACCGCTCAAGAAAAATGACAGTACTTTGCCAAAAGATAACACGTGAGAAAAACAATGAATGGATAGGAAGAGAAGAAACCATTCTAATCGTAAGTAGAGGAAAAAAAGGCGGTTTAGAAGGACGAACCTATACCTATAAACCGGTTATCATTGATACACGAAACCACGAACTTATTGGTAAATTCGTAAATGTGAGTATAGTTGATGCAAAATATAGTCATCTACTTGGAACTCTCACTGAGGAATTTATTCGCTGAGTATCGAATAAACTCATTTTCTAAGGCGTATTTGTGGAATCATATGAGGGTAACATGAGCGTAGTAAAAAGCCTTTTTATTAATAAAACGACATTTTTCATTTTAACTGAAATCATTTCGACATAAATCCCCTTACTGACCTGTCTTTAAATATACCGTTTCAATGACATTGTCCTAAAATCCCCAATCTATAGGATCTGTAACAGGGCAAGGAGACGTCGTTAACTTGACAAGTTGGCAGGGTGCGAAAGGGAACCGAGAGGAGGTTGATAAGAATTAAGCTCGTTACTGTCCACCTCCCAGCTGGGTTTATCTCTGGATTAGATAGACTAGTTGAGGAGGAAAAATACCCTAATCGATCGGAAGTAATCAGAATAGCTATCCGTGATCTATTGAAAAAGGAATTATGGGAAAGTCTAGGTTTTCCAGGTTTTCCGAACCCTACTCCGTTAGAAATAAGATGAATTTTTATTGACATTAAGGTGACATGGAGATCATGCCAATGAAATTATTAATTGAGAATGCAAAGAAGCATATACTTGAAACAAAAGATCTACACAATGGCTTAAGAGAGCCTGGTCGTGCAAGGATTGTAGTTATGGGATGTGGAGGCGGAGGATGTAATACCGTAGATCGTTTAATGAAATTAGGTATTGAAGGTGCAGAATGTATTGCTGTGAATACAGATCAACAGCATCTTAGTCAAGTGCAAGCAAATCAACATATCCTTATAGGGCGGCATATTACACGCGGCTTAGGGGCAGGAGGATATCCTGAAATTGGAGCTGCGTCAGCAGAAGAGTCTAGAAGAGAATTAACGGAATTTTTAAGAGATGCAGATCTGGTTTTTGTTTCAGCTGGTCTAGGTGGAGGTACTGGTACGGGAGCCGCACCTACTGTTGCTGAAATTGCTAAAGAGAATGATGCAATAGTGGTAGGTGTTGTTACTACACCATTTGAAGTAGAACGTGCACGGAATGAAAAGGCACGAGAAGGATTAAGAAATCTACGAAGACACGCTGATACCGTTATTGTGATTGACAATAATAAACTACTTGATATTGCGCCTCAACTTCCAATTGATGCAGCATTTAGCGTTGCTGATGAAGTTTTAGCTCGCTTTGTAAAGGGCATTACAGAGACCATATCATTGCCGAGCCTCATTAATCTTGATTATGCTGATGTCCGAACCGTTATGACGGATGGGGGCGTCGCAATGGTCGGAGTTGGAGAATCAGGAGAAAAGAATCGAGTAGAAGACGCTGTTAATGCAGCATTAAAGTGTCCGCTGCTTGAGTTGGATATCACTGGTGCTACCGCTGCCTTGATTCACGTGAGCGGTGGAACTGATATGACGCTTGAGGAGGCAACAAAAGCTGCAGATATCGTTGCAAAAAGATTAGCGAGCAATGCAATGGTGATTTGGGGTGCACGTCAAGATCCTGAACTGAGAGATATGATTCGAGTTATGTTAATTGTCACTGGTGTACAGAGCCCTCAAGTATTTGGACCTCAAGAAAACCATTTCTGGAATCAAAAAGGACCAAGAGATTTTTCTGATTTTGATTTGCCGGGCGATATTCCAAAACTTTAGCTAAACTCCCCCTTCTATTTTTTTTATAGATGTCTCGCAAGAAGACCCCCCCAACTAGTTGGGGGATGAAGTGCGTTTGTTCACTTTCACAATGGTCTACAATCCTTAAATAGGTCTTTGCACCTAGAGAGTAAGTAGAATTGAGCTGAGGTCACACTCGCCAGTTCTCAAATTAACATCAAGTTCAGGGCAGGAACTGCCCGTTGAGCCTGTTTGACATGCTCCGCTGGGAGATGAATGATTCAGGAAGCCATTCAACTTGTTGGATGGTAGTTCACAATTCGATACAGGCGCTCTACAAACACTTAGTGAGATTAAGCCAATTTCCTAGGTTCATCAAAGGTATCAAGCTATTTTTGAGGAAAGATATTTGAATCAAAACCTATTTGCTAAGAACGTCTGATAAGAAAGTAAATCTATTTTTCATATAGTACATTTTTTCAGGTAGTTAAGAAATGAAAATTGATCTTCATGTGCATACACATCTTTCGTCAGATGCCTGGATCCCTCTAAATAAAGATCTTGTACGCGTATTAAAAAAACGAGGTATTCAAGGTATAGCAATTACGGATCACAATACCTTTAAGGGTGTGGTTAAAGCTAAAAAACTTCTGGAAAAAGAGGGAATTTTTGTTATTCCAGGTGAAGAAGTTAAAACAACTAAAAAAGGAGAGTTATTGTGCCTTTTTATAAATGAAGAAATATGTTCCCCAGGATTGAAAAAATATAGGTTTCTTGAAGTGGTGGATAAAGTCAAAGAACAAGATGGCTTAGTTGGATTGAGTCATCCTTTAGATTTTTCACGAAAGAACTGGATTAGTGAAATGCAGATTGATTGGATTAACAAATATATTGACATAATAGAAGCATATAACGCAAGGTGTAATCTGCATTTAATGAATAAAAGGGCGTATTCCTTCTGCATCAATCATAATATACCTTTTACTGCAGGAAGCGATGCACATTTTTTGATGGAAATTGGTCGCGGATGTCTTGTGCTTGATGAACAAGAAGAAACCATAGAAGCGATACGACGTCAAATTATGTCTGGCAATAGTTGTAAGTTATGGAATAGTAACTCATTACCCTTTGTTAATGTCTCAAGTATTTGCCTTCATGCACTTACAGGCATTTCACAAGCTTTTTGGCCAATCGGCCGATATTTTTCAACCTGAGGGTATATTGTTAGAGATGGTTCATTTGTATTTCACTATTTCGATATCAGCTTCTGTGAGTAATTTCAAGGACAATTCATCGGTATAATGATCTCTATAAACAATTTTTTTGATCCCAGCATTAATAAGCATCTTGGCACAAATTGAGCATGGGAAATTCGTAACAAATAGTGTAGAGTCCTTAATATTGACCCCATGTCTTGCCGCTTGAATAATAACATTTTGTTCAGCATGTACGCCGCGACAGAGTTCGGCTCTTTCGCCAGAAGGAACTTTTAGCTCTTCTCGCAAACATGTTTTACAATGTGGCAACCCTCTTGGTGCACCATTATATCCTGTAGCTAGCACTTGACCATCTTTGACGAGCACTGCGCCAACAGCCCGTCGGAGACAGGTACTTCTTTTTCTTACCACATCACATATATCAAGAAAGGTTTCGTCGGCGGTTGGTCTTTTTTTTGGGTCTCTTTTAGAATTTGTGGTCAATTGATTCTACCCCGTTAAGTCTCTAATCGATGGTTTTATGCATTGTGTTTTTAGCAATTACTTTGTCGAACTTGAATGTTTTCAATATTTCAGCTTATTGATATTAAAAATCATTTATTTTTGATTCTCTAACGATAATTTCTTTTCACCAGAGGTCCCAAGTTTCCAAAATCTTAATAGCTTTAAAAAATAAGTGAGGAGATCAGGTTAGTTCATTCATTCGAAGATCGATATTGAAGCTCTCCACAATCATTACAATATTTTGCATTCTTAGGCAGAAAACGGCCGCAATTAATACAGTGTTTTGATTCGAGAGGGTCACTCGATGAAAATGTGTCTGATTCCAATTTTTCTCTGTCAAGTTTCTTGCTTTTTGATTCTGACGGCTCATTATCTTCTAAAACTCGCATAGATCTCTCTATTTCATTTCTGATATCAGAATTGATGATGTTTCGCATTCTTTCGTCCGGTCCAAACACATTAAACTTAAGGGCAAAGTACTTTGCATTGTCATGGTCGGTTAATGGTCCTAAAATATTAAGCTGCGCTGCATAAATCTGTCTGTGTATTGTTCCTTCAGTTAGGCCTTTAATTGCGCCGGTAAAAAAGTCTGACACGACTTCAGATTCCTCGTGGACTACATGAATATTTAGTAATTCTAATGACTTTTTTATGCGCGAAAACACATCTTCTCCAACCTTGTGCTGTGCAAGAATATAGAGTTCAATATGATGCCCATGTTCATTTTTTGTTTTGTATTCCTCAAAAAACTCCAAAGACTTGTCTAATTTTCTGAGAAACTTATATGCGGAATGAACGCGATATGAATCATTTGAGATCGTTTGAATTACATTTTTTGGATCAAGAAAAGAGATAGTTGAAAAGAAAGAGCCATCTAAAAAGTCTTGTGTGCTTTTAAACATGAATTCATAATCGGAAATAGTTTTTGAAAACACTTGCGTTCTTTGTTGCATTAATGGTTGCTCAGGTTGTAAGCTAGGTGGATGACTAATTATGACAACAACTACTTCGGAAATATCTGATGAAAAATCATTGCATAAAGAAAGTCGATAGTGTACTTTATTTTTAAGCACAGTAATTCTTTGGCTAATTGAGATCTCATCAGTAATGTTTTTTGGTTCATATTTGTCAGGAATAGCTTTTTTCATTAAGGTTGGATCTTTCACTTTTTTAGTTCTGGTTGGAGCGACGCGAGGTTTTCCAGCAACAATATTTTGTTGAATCTTTTCGACTGCAATTCTTACGTCGATTAAAGGATCTTCTAATGCCTTTGCTAAGGTTGGCGTCAGAACCTTTACATGGTTCGAATATTCTCTGGATATCTCAACTAATGTATTTGCTGCATAACGGCGAACGTTTGCGTCATTGTCTAACAATGCATTTCCGATCTCGTCCAGTAGTGGTAATAGAGCGTAGGAATCCTTGATAGAAAGAGTATATAATGTCCAAGCAATAAGCCCTCGAACACCAGGCGCGGGGTCAGATAAGTAACCGCCGAGATCATCGATTCGACCGCTAAGGGCGTCAGGTTCGCTTATGCTAATATTCCAAATGGTAGACGCTGCCTCTATTCGTTCTTCGGTGTTCTTGCTATTTTCCAGTTCATCAAAAGCAGTTCTAAGGATTTCATGAAGTTGATTTCCCTTCACCAGCAGCCTCTCTTCACAAGTAGTTCTTGATTTTATTGCTAGCTATATACTATGAAACTTCACATATTTTATGATTTTCATAGTGTTTTAACTATTCTTCATTCCTGAAACATAATAGTATTCGCCTTCCTCTTTCTGAAGACGATCCAGTTTTGAGCCTTCTTTATTTACACGAGGCCTTCCTGTTTGTGGATCACGTCTAAAAGTTATCCCCATCAATTTTAAAAATTTATTCATCCCTGAACGTAAATCAACTGGCTTCATTGCGTATCCTTCAACAGCTGGTTGACCAGAGAAAATCATGAGACGATCTGATATAAAATCAATGGTTACGATGTCGTGCTCAACAACAAATGCCACAACATCTCTGCTCTCAGCTATTTTCTTAATGGCACGCGCTGCTGCTAGTCTTTGCTCTACATCAAGAAATGCACTTGGTTCGTCTAAAAGGTAAATATCAGCTGGACGTGCTAAACACAAAGCTATCGCAACACGCTGTAGTTCTCCACCACTTAAACTATCTATAGAACAGTCAAGCAATGGGTCGATTGTTAATGGTCTGTTCACTTCTGATTTGAACCATTCTGTATTGATAACTTTGCCTATTTCTTCGCGAAACAGTTCTTTAACGCTACCATCAAACTTAGGAGAGATATATTGAGGTTTATGACTCACTTTTAAATCTTCAGATGGCACTTCGCCTTTATCTGGTTCTTCTATTCCAGCTAATAATTTAATGAAAGTGCTCTTTCCAAGTGCGTTGGCGCCAAGAATTCCTATTACTTCTCCGATAAATACTTTTCCTCCCTCTGTGGTGAGTTTAAATCCATCATAACGTTTCTCCATCTCTTCAAAATCGAAAAGTGCCTTACCGACAGGTTTGGATCTTGGTGGTCTCAAATGAAATTGAATTGCATCCTTCCTAAATCTCATATTCTCAGATGGAAGATAGCCATCAAGAAATATATTGATACCTTCACGTACTCCATGCGGATGACTGACTACACCAAAGACAGCAGGTTCACCGTATAGCACGCAAACATATTCAGAGAGATAATCTAAAATTGCCAAGTCGTGTTCGACCACAATAACTGTTTTTCCTTCTTTTGCTAGTCTTTGAATGACTTTGGCAACTTCTACACGCTGGTAAATATCCAGATAAGATGAGGGTTCATCAAACAAATAGACATCTGCATCTTTCAAAATCACCGCCGCGATAGCAACTCTTTGGAGTTCCCCGCCAGAGATCACACTAAGTTCTCTGTCCATTATCTTATCTATCCGCAAGTCTTCAATAATGCTTTTTAACATATTTCGTTCGTTTACTTTTTCAAGCAGTTCAGATACGACCCCTTTTGTTACATTGGGTATTTTGTCCACGTATTGAGGTTTTTGAACAACACGTATAGACTCTGTTGAAAGTTTCTCAAAATAAGATTGTAACTCAGAGCCTCTGTAAGCAGTAATTATCTCATCCCATTCAGGTGGTTCATCATAGAGGCCGAAATTTGGTTTGAAATCTCCTGAAAGGATTTTTAATGCAGTTGATTTACCAGTACCATTCTGCCCGATAAGTCCAGTCACTTTCTCTGGTCTCGGAATCGGTAAGCGGTATAATACAAATCTATTAGCTCCATAACGATATGAAACATCCTTTTCCAGTTCTGCAGGTAAATTCACGACGTGTATTGCCCCAAATGGGCATTTCTTTACACAGATTCCAGTGCCAGTGCATAGATTCTCTGCGATTCTAGCTTTACCGGTTTCTGGATCAAGTGTAATCGTTTCTTCGCCCATGCGGACTCCTGGGCAATATTTTATGCACACGAGTCCACAATCTTTTGGTTTACATCGATCAGGTTCTACAATTGCGATTCTTGGCATTTAAGTCACTTGTAACGTGATTTGTTAGAGATAAAAACGAATATGTTCTGGCAAGGCGAGTTCGGTTTCTTCTAATCTTCTTTTCACTTCATTCTCAATGATTGATGGAGTCAAAGTGCGAATTTGTTCGGGGCTGAAAGCACCAATATCAGTGATTATCAGATCGATGAGATTTGCTGGAGTTATGTCAAATGCGGGATTATATAGCACAAATTTTCCTTTTTCAGGCTTAGACACTATTGTTTCGCTAGGTGGCCACTCGTCCAAAGCGTTTTGGGATAGTATTCCCTTTCGTTTCTTCTCCTGAGCGTCAAGCTTGTAGGGTTCAGACATTTCGTCAATAGAGCGTTCTTCTATTGTTATATCACTTCCCGGTGTTTCTAGGTCAATAGTGCTGTACGAAGTGGCATAATAAAAGTGTACGTCATCATAAAATCGTGCAATACGTGCAATATCAGAAGAACCTATCTTATTTGCAACACCACCATCACTACCGACTCTATCAACTCCTAAAATTATTTTATTGACCTTAAAGCGCTTAAACGCTTGTGTTATCATATTATCTGTAATAATAACTACAGGCACGCCTGCTCTATTCAATTCCCATGTCGTAAGACGATATCCCTGACTTCGGGGTCGAGTTTCTTTGGAGACTACTGTAAGATCAACACCCTTCGTATATGCTTCTTCTAACATGCCTAATGCATGACCCCCATATGTGGAACTTAGTGACCCTCCATTACAATGAGTCATTATAACATCGCCATCTTCAAGGTACTTCATTCCTTCTTCTCTGAGGTAATTGCCTAAGATCAGATCAGAAGCAAGGATATAATCTGCAGTTTCTTTAACTGCATTGACAACCGAATTAACATCAGCAGTTATATCAAACGCTTTAATCGCAGCGTGCATTGTAAGATCAACAGCCCAGAAAAGAGGGGCTGCTGTAGGTCTGCTACTTTTCACAAATTTCGCAGCGTCCTCCATATTCTTGATCATTTCGCGTCCTGTCGATTGAAATTGCTTTGCTGCTAAAACCATACAATATGCGGCACATACACCTAGGGCCTGACTACCTCGAATACGCATTTCTTTGATCCCTTGAATAGCGCCTACCTTGTAATCAGTTGTTGACCAATGTGTCATCTCATATGGGAGTTTTAACTGATCTAAAAGGACCATTTCATCCTTCTCTTCGTTCCAATATACAGTTAGTGGGATTTTTGTATGTTTGTGGACATATAACTCATCTTCAAATGCAAAATTCATTTTAAATAATAGTTGTGTAATATTGACTGTCATCTTTGGTTTCCCTCATCCACCAATTTTAAGAGAGTGTAGTTTTTAATCAATCGATTAACTTAAAAAGTTCCCTATTAAACAAGACAATGGAGAGTCAATATTAAAATGCTTCACGCAATCTTCCTTTTAGATGCTAAGAGCGGCATTGAATACTTAAGCAAACAATTCTATGAAGATAAGTCCGAAAATGAGACGGTTATTGATCCAACTTTAATTGCTGGTTTTCTCAATGCCATATTTAGTTTCTCAAGAGAAGCAAGAATAGGAAGACTATCAGAAGTCCAAGCAGAAGACTTGACTTTTGTGTATAGGGTTGACCAAGACGGACAGGTCCTCATTGTAGCATTAGTTGATTCTGAAACCGACAAAAATTTGTTAGAGGATATTTTATCTAGTATTTCTACTCATTTTCGCGAACAATATCCAACAGTCGGTGCACAGTGGGCTTATGATTCTGTGTTTTTTGAGGATTTCGAAGTTGTTCTTGATCAGATTTTTTACAAAGAGGTTACCGAATTTCTTTTAGAAGACTATCCTGATAAATTGGTTGCGCGAGTCCTTAAACTGTATCCTCTCTATTCTCTCAATACTATTGAAGTACTTGGCGTGAACGCAGGTGCGTCTATTCGGGAAAAGGAAGGAAAAACAGACTTAAATAAGGAGCTTTCACAGTTTTCTGTTTCTGAAGTAAGCAAGGAAAAAGACAAAGTAGATCTAATTATGTGTCCTTTTTGCAGAGGAAAAAAACGCAGAAAACCGATGTGTAACTTTGTTACGGGATTCATCAAAGGATTTCTAGATTTGCCAGAAAATGCCGTTAAAGAGACTCATTGTTTTGCATGTGGGGATAATGTTTGCTCCTTTAAGGTTACTATTTAATAAGTAATAAAATATCTTTAATAAGGTTTAAATTAGTTTCAAACCGATTTCTTTTGTCTACAACTGCTTTAAATTCTGTAAAGCGTTTTATATTCAAATTTCGTTATCATATAAATTTTAATTAACATAAAATCATTAATTTCATTTTAATATTATTTTAGAGGTATCTTCTGCAGGCAGCATTAATTAATTCTGTTCTCTTGGGTCCTAAACCTCTTATTTTGTCAATTGGCAATGTTCCATTGTCATAAAGTCGACAGTAGTCTTGAGCAGTCGCAATTGAGTTATTTACTAATCCTTCCAAAACTGAATAGGGCACTCGTCCGAGATCTCCTAGAACAAGTTCAATAGGAATCGCTTTTTCCTCTATTTTCTCCTCTAATTCTTTGATCTTGATAGTTTCCTTTCCGTTGTCTATCAATTTCTTAGCCAATCGAGAATAACTCTCATAGTGCTCAATTTTTATAGACTTATTTAGGAATACTGCCAATAAATCTAAGCCTTTTGAAAACGCTAATACATCGAAATCTTCGAAAAGTAAAGCCATCGGTTTTTGGTTTCCTCCCATGAAGTTCATATAAAAGTTAACAGCGAAGTCCTCAAAATTAAGTGAGGATCCATTCCCATTGTCCCGTTGCTTTTGCCATTCAACCACAGGGCCGCGATCATAATCGAATCGGATCTTAAATATTGCAAGGATGTCGTTCATTTCATTCCACCTTAACAACTTGTTCGATATTTGTTTTCAATATTTCTATGACATTCTCTCTTTGCAGCGGATCAATCGCTACTACTGGATAAGTGTCACAACGCAACACGTTTGCTACTCTTTCAGCTGTCATAACTCCAGGTAAATCCTGTTTATTTGCCAGAGCGATTATTCTCATCTTGTCCCCGCCATTGTCGTCCCTTTTATTTAGCCAATCAATGATCATTTTTGTTTTTAAAACTCCTGTAGGCGTAGAATCCGTTACAACTATACATAATCTAGTATTTAGAAGATAAGAATTATACATTGGCCAGAAGTTTTTCTGTCCTCCGAAATCCCAAAGATTAAGCTCATGCTCCCCGAGCATGCTTTTAATCATTTTCTGTCCGAAATTAAGTCCTATAGTCGGCCTATATTCTAACTGAGGTGCCTTTCCTAATAAAAGATTGATCATGGATGTTTTACCCACTTTAGGATAACCGATAAAGGCCACTTTCATTTGCGACGTAGTCTGAGTTATTTGAGAGAAAATTGATACCCCCTTTAGCAAAGTAAAAAGAGAATTACGATGTTTTTAAAGACGCGTATTATCTACATATTGTCGAAATATCGCCGACAAAAAACCTTTTTGCTAAGATACATTATAAAAAAGTGAATAAAAGGTGTATTCACAAATTTTTTTCTAGTTTTTCTATGAAATCAGTTGGTACTTTAGGAAATAGTTTTGGTAACCGTTCTAACAATTGCTCTTTGTTAAGCATACCCTCTTGGACGCCAGATACTTCCCATATACTAGACATTACTGTCATACCTGCATAGATTGACTCCACTAAATCAAATCCTCTTTGATACAGTGAAAGAAATCCTGCAGCAATTCCATCACAGCAACCAATCGAATTTCCTGATTTATTCAATTTGATTGGTCCAATCCTAATAGAATCTGCATTCCTTTGAAGAATTTGCGCCGTTCCAGTAATTTTATCTTCAACAATAATCACACGTGGCTTGTTGGTACCGGTAACATCAAATATCTGTTCAGGTACTTTGATTTTATATGCATCCAGAATTTGTTTGATCTCAGAGGGGTTGCCAAATACAATTTCTGTTAGAGGAACAATGGTCTTAAGATAATTTGGTGTTACACCATACGATCCCACGTCGATTACTACTTCTTTACCGAGATAAGCGGCTTCCTTTGCACAACCTGTCATAAATGCTTCTTCTGCAGAAGTGATAAAAACAATATCTGTTTTCTTATCTAGAATACCTATTGGAATTGGCCTTCCCTCTTCTACTGGTGATGCGCCATTAATGTCATCAATGAAGAACCAGTCTATCCCTTTTGCATCTTTGTTACATACGATTGTCATCGTTTCTTTGTCTTTAACAACTAGGGTGTCTGCATTAAGGATTTCTGGCGAATAATTCGAATTAAGATGTTCTCGTACCTTATCCCATTTCCCCCATAGTTTCTGGGGAACTTCAACTTCTAAGAGCTTCATATCCACACCTGTCTTTTTCAGATGATCGTAATAGGGTCCTCCAAAAAAGCCAGGGTACTGTTTATTGTAATCTTCGCCAAAAGTTGTGAGGAGGCGTACATCTCCTCCTAATAGGGCAAGTTGGTACGCGATGTGCCCACAACGACCTCCGTAGTTATAAGTGATGGGTTCTATCACTTTGGAGCGCAAATACTCTAAAGCCTTCTCTACATTCCATTCTTCGCCGTAAAACTCTGGTATAAGCGAGTAGGGAATAGATTTCTTCAAATACTTCTGAAATGAGGCAGGAAGCGTTCTTGTAGATTCTATTTTTATCTGTTCGTCTTTTCCAATTGTTCCTACTACAGCTATTGTTTTCATTTACTCCAGCTCTCCTTGATAACACGTTTTATTTAAGAAATGAAGGCATATGGCATTTAGTATAAAATAATGATAAATTCACAGATTCTCACAGTTCCTTTAAATATCTTACACAAATTTTCTTTCTAAACTCCACCTAATTCAACTTAGTTTTATGTCAAATAAGCTAACCATGAATAAATCTCCTATTAACTGATGTTTTTTTCCAAAAAATTTATGTGTAAGGATTACGGGCCCCTCATAAAGAAAAAGATGTGGTGTATATGCCTTTTTGTAGTCAATGTGGGACTTCTATTGAACCTACTGCGAAATTTTGTGCTAATTGTGGTACACCTGTAGTCTCTGGATCGCCAGTAGCACCGCCTCCAATCCCATCAACTGCTCCTACTATGACACACAATGGATTATTTGACCCAATGCGAACTGGTTACGTAATCAATGAAAACAGTTGGGACATGGGAGCTGGAGACATCTTGGATGAACAAGGGCAAAAGATAGGGTATATGGATCGAAAAATACTTAGTTTGAGAGCAGAGATTAAATTGACAGAAGCTGATGGCACAGTTGCAGCCACAATTCATAGGAAAATAGTTGCTGTTAAACCGACATACTTCATTAAGGATTCTAATGATCAACTAGTTGGCAAGATAGAAAAAGCGCTCCTTAGTCTCCGTCCAAAATTGGAAGTTAAAGACGGCAATGGAAATAAACTACTAGAGATAAAAGGTAATTTTAAGGCGTGGGACTTCATAATTAAGGATATGAATGGACATGAAATTGGAACCGTGAAAAAACTTGATCGATGGAAGGATGAATTGTTTGGAGGCGGAATGTTCGATCGAAGCGATAAATACGCTCTTAAAATTAACGGAGATATAGATAGGCGGCTAGTTGTCGGAGCTGTTATAGCAATAGACAATATGTTCCACGACGATACCGATCACGACGACGACTATGACGACCGATTTGACCGGTTTTAATAACTCCTTCTTTTTTTTGAGTTTTCTTTCTCAAAAAATCAATTAATTTACTATGAATACGCCAGAAAGCACCACCGCTTGAGCGTGAGGTAGTTTACGCATAAGCCTACATAATTTAACTAATTTTGATTCAAATTGGTTTGTGGTAACTCTGGATTATAATTGAAAAGATTTATTAATTTGTTTAACGTTATTAATATGAACTTTCAGAGTAAATTTCGCTGTTTTACTCTTCTCTCTCTAAAGAAACGCCTTTATTATTTCTAAATAAACTCTCAAAGATCATTTCCTAACATTAAAAACCTTACATTTCCGGGAGAGGAAAGACAAACACTCGTATGGATGTGATGAGATGCCTTTTTGTGGAAACTGTGGCAATCCAGTTGATCCTGGCAAGATGAGATTCTGTCCTAGGTGTGGTACACCAATAGAAGCAGAATTTACCACAACCCCTCCTCCTGTACCACCATCGTATCCTACAACAACAAGCTCTCCGCCCCCTACATCTACAATACCTTCGCCACCAGCTCCTATGATGCCAGGTGGGTTGTTTGATCCAAGGCGTAATGGGTATGTGATTCATGAGAAGACTTGGGACTGGGGAGGAGGAGACATCTTGGATGAACAAGGGCAGAAGATAGGGTATATGGACAGGAAAATTCTGAGTTTAAGGGCTGAAATCAAGCTCACAGAATTGGACGGCACGATGGCAGCCAAAATTCATAGGAAAATAGTCGCGATACGCCCAACTTACGAAATTAAGAACGCTAATGATCAACTCATCGGCAAGATTGAAAAAAAACTCCTTAGTATCCGCCCAAAACTCTTTGTTCTCGATCCAAGTGGAAACAAATTATTAGAGATTCGCGGTAATTTTATGGCATGGGATTTCACAATTAAAGATGCACAAAGTGGACGAGAAGTCGGAACCGTGCAAAAACTGGATCGATGGAAGGATGTTTTCTTTGGTGGAGGAATATTTGACCGGAGTGATAAGTTCGCGCTTAAGATTTATGGAGATGGAGATATTGACAGACGCTTAGTTGTAGGGGCTGTTGTGGCAATCGACAATATGTTTCATGATGAGACAGACTAAGACAAGGCTTGAGATCTACTTTTTTTAACTTTTTTTCGAGATTTTTTCCTCTTCCACTACTTTTTAATGTTATCAGATAGAACATTTCTGTAAATTGATATTGCTCATTATCATCATTTCACATGAAATATACAATATTTGCTACTGAACAAACTTAGCGATTAGGAGGAATTATGATTGAGAACTATAGGAGTGGCTACTTGTGGCGGGGACGCTCCAGGTATGAATGCCGCTATTCGAGCTATTACCCGCATTGCTTGTACTAAAAATCTGAAGGTTTTAGGTTTCGAGAATGGATGGAATGGTCTAATAACAAACGCATTCAGGCATCTACTTCCTCACTCAGTTATGGGAATTTTACATACAGGCGGTACAATCCTTCGAACGTCTCGCTCACTGGAATTTCGAACAGAAGAGGGAATTAAAAAAGCCGCTGAAACCTTGGCGAACAATAATGTTGATGGACTTGTGGTCATCGGTGGCAATGGCTCCTTTAATGGAGCATTGGCATTAAGCAAAGAAACTGATACAAAAATCATAGGAATACCTGCAACAATTGACAATGATGTTTTTGGAACCAATGAGACTATCGGTTTCGATACTGCTGTAGATACTGCCGTTGTTGCGGTAGATAAAATTCGGGATACAATGGTTTCATTTAAGCGCGTATTTGTTATAGAAGTAATGGGGCGAGAAAGAGGTTTCATTGCAGCAACGGTAGGACTCGCGGTTGGGGCCGAAATAGTCTTAGTTCCTGAAATTCAATTTGATAAGAACCAAGTTTTTAAAAGTATTAAAGAAAAGCGTGCTAAAGGAAAAAGGTCTGGTATAATCGTGGCTGCCGAGGGAATAGGCGACTGTCAAAAACTTGCACAAGAAATAGAGGAAAATACTGGAGCAGAGACACGAAGAAGTGTATTAGGTTATATTCAACGAGGAGGCAATCCTTCTGCGAGAAGTAGGCTTCTAGCAAGTCTATTTGCGAATAAGGCGATTGAATTATTACTAAATGAACAAGGAAACAGAGTTGTTGGGCTACAAGATGGCACTATAACAAGCATAGACCTTGAAACGTCATGTAAAACGGAAAAGCCTTTAGAATTAGACTTGGTTAATTTGGCAAGCATACTTACTAGGTGAATTTCTTAAATACATTGAATCTTATTGTCAGAAAAAACGTATGAAAAATGTTCTATGATATTTTCAGAAATCCGATTGTGGTGATAAAATGCCTAGAATAGCAATCATTGGAGGCTCTGGCTTATATGAGCTTTTACAAAATCCAACGCATACTTTTGTAGACACACCTTTTGGAAAGACTCCTCGAATTGAAATCGGCAAAATAAATGATTTTGAGGTCGCATTTCTTCCTAGACATTCACGACCAGGGAGTGAAACGGTTTCGCATGCAATTCCTCCACATAAGGTAAATTACCGCGCAAATATCTACGGTTTGATGCAACTCGGCGTGGAAAGAATTCTCGTATCAAATGCCGTTGGAACTCTTGACCCAAATCTCCCTCCAGGGAATATGTGTGTCGTTGACCAGTTTTTAGACATGACAAAAGAGGAACCTTACACGTTTTATGATGGTGATACAACAATTGAACTCAAGGATGGCCGAAAAGTTTCGGGCACAGTTCATATCGATGTGAGTCAGCCTTTTTGCCCTGAATTACGAAGTGTACTCTTAGAGAGTGCTAGCAAAACTGGAGTTCCCGTAAGAGACGGAGGTGTCTATGTAAGAACTTCTGGTCCTCGCTTCGAGACTCCCGCAGAAATCAATGCTTTTCGCATCTTAGGTGCGACAGTTGTTGGTATGACTGCGGCACCTGAAGCTGTTTTAGCGCGTGAACTTGAACTGTGCTATGCAAGTATTTCCATGAGTACAAATTTCGCAGCTGGGATGCAGCAAAAAATTTCACATGAAGAAGTAGGTGTGATCTTCGGACAGAACATTGAAAATGTGAAAAAAATTCTAAGAGAAGCTGTGCATCTAATTCCAAAGGAAAAATCGTGCCCTTGTCCCTTGGCGCTAGCAGGTGCAACTGCGTAAGATCTCTTTATTTTTTCCTTTTAATCCCAAGAAAACTGTTTGACAATTTTTTTTAAAGACATACACTAATCATCTCGGCATGCCAATATCGTCGGAAGAGTAAAAGTGAAGTAAACCAGAAGGAGTCCTTTTAATACGTTATGTCGGCGAAATATGATTGTGTTTTGAACACGATTCTTTTAAATTAAATTGAGAATATATTATTGCACATCTGATAGAACAGTTTATCATACTTTCAGGAAATGAAAACTATGAAGTTAAGACCCCGACTTACTGCATACAAATTGCATATCTCCGATTTATATGCTGGTTCGTATGTTCGAAAAGAAACAGGATCCTTCTTAGATACCTCGATTGGTCCTGTCACAAGAGTGAGGCTTTTATGTACAATAGTGCAGAGATATGACAATGTAGAAAAAAAATACACTTCATTCACGCTAGATGATGCAACTGATACTATTAGACTAAAAGCCTGGCGGGAAGACATTGAAGCACTTGCTGATTATAAGGTTGGGGATATTGTAGACGTTATTGGAAAAATACGTCAACAAGAAGATGGAGAATTATTCATAATTCCTGAAAACGTCATTAAGGTAGAAGATGTTAATGTTGAGCTGCTACGTCAGCTAGAAATTATTGAGTTACACAACCTGATGGGTGGTAAAACCGTAACTAAAACACAACCTGAGAAAGAACCAAAAAAAGAACCAAAAAAAGAACCAAAAAAAGAACCAAAAAAAGAACCAAAAAAAGAACCAAAAAAAGAACCAAAAAAAGAACCAAAAAAAACTGAACATACTGAAGAAATTGAAAAGCAGCTTCCACAAGAAAGTGAAGTCGACACAAGACAAGAAGTAATGAACCTTATAAGAACACTGGACGCAGGGAAAGGTGCATCTTATAAAGAAATCGTAGAAAATTCTTCAGAAGACGATGAGGATGCTGTAGAAACAATTATCTTAGATTTATTAAACGAAGGAGTCATATATGAACCAGAACCAGGTCGTTATAAAGAATTATAAAACGAGGTGATAAATTATGGATGCTGATTTCTTTGATTATGGTGAACTGCTGAAAAAAGCAAAAGAACAAGTCCCCCCAGACATTTACCATCATAAACGATTCGAAATACCTAATGTAGACCTTTTCATAGAAGGTAACAGGACTGTGGTACAGAATTGGAAAGATATTACTAGCAAATTAAATAGAGACCCCGCACATATTTTGAAATTCTTGACTAGAGAATTAGCGACTGCAGGCACCATGGATGGACCACGAGCTATATTTCAAGGAAAATTTTCAAAGAACTTCCTTAACGGGTTAATAGAACGCTACGCCAAACGCTATCTCATTTGTCCAGCATGCGCATCTCCCGATACTGTCCTAGTGAAAGAAGGAACGTTTCATTTTCTTAAATGTGAGGCATGCGGTGCAAAAGAAGCAGTTACAAAACTGAAATAAGAATGAAGATCAAAGCATAAGATATTCCTTGGTGGAATTCCAATGACAAAAGTATATTTTCGAGTCTTTAAAACAGAAAAGGATATTATGGTAGCAGTGTGCGATGCTGATATACTCGGAAAAAAATTCTCTGATGGTAAAAGTAAACTGAATATCGAAGAGAATTTCTATAAAGGAACCTTGGGTACATTAGAAGACGGTATTCAAGCCATGAATGGTGCTACCATCATAAATGTCCTTGGGGAAAACATCATCTCAAAAATGATCGATGATGGCATAATCAGTGAACATAGTGTGATTTGTATTTGTGGCGTTCCTCACGCGCAAATAATTTGCATGTAGTCATCATGTAAATCTATGCTGTTCTCCCTTTTCATTTATCTTATGCTGTCGTAAAAATTTAAAAAGGGGCGACTTTTATACCTTCACCTACACGTTTTTGTATCAAATGCGGAAAATTAGAGCCTGAAGTGTCTCTCATTGGCACTCTTTGTCCTAAATGTTATAAAGAGGAAATACCGGCTATCACTTTCAAAAAACCCATGTCTGTTCTTATATGTCCTCATTGCATGGCGACTAAAAGTGGTAACAGATGGCATTACCCTTCTTCTGACAATCTAACTCAATTTATTGAATCTTTTGTCATAAAAAAGGTGAAAGAAAGTATAAATCTACAAAACTCCGATGAACTCATTTCAATTGAACCCGAGTTTTCGTTGGATGAGGCTCCAAAAGAAATAGACGTAACAGTTACTATCAAACGTAGCCAAATTGCAACAGAACCCTACAGTGAGATAAGCAAAATCTCAATTCCTGTTGAATATCAACTTTGTCCAAGATGTTCCCGAGTTAAAAGCGGGTCTTACGAAGCCATACTTCAGGTACGCGGAGCGAAAGGAACTCTTTCTCCAGAAGAACGTGAAAAAATTCTATCGTTGATTGAAAATACTATCACAAATCGATTTAAAGAACCTCCTCAATCTATTGTATCAAAGATTGTTCAAAAAAATGAAGGCATGGATTTGTACTTCGTTTCGTCTAATTCAGCTATTACACTTGCCTCTACCATTCGAGATTCAGTTGCGGCATTAATGAAAACAACCTCAAAACTCGTCGGATTAGATAAATCCACAAATAAAAGACGATATCGGGTTTATATATCTATTAGAATCCCTCATTTTCAAGTTGGAGATTTTATTAAACTGGATGATTCCTTTTATGAGATTCATGCTATTGGAGGAGGTAAAATTTCACTTCATGACCTCAAAACCAAAACACATCGCTCCCTTTTAGCAAAAAACCTATGGACACACATTTCTAATCGACAATTAGAGGTTCTTCCAAAAGAAGAGTATTTGCATTCATATCTCGTAATCGCTGAAACCCCTGATTCTCTCCAAATCATGAATATGAAAACCTATGAGACTTATGAAGTCCAAAAAGGAATTAACAAAAGCATTGTAAGTGGAGATACAATTCAAGGTTTTCAGGTAAATGATAACGTCTTTCTTTTAGAGAATTAAGAACTTACAGTTTGCTTAAGAATCTAATTTATGTTTCTCTCAATTGATGTCTTCATTTTGCAGTGCTAGACAACGCTTCATTCAATTTACATAGATTTCACAGAGCATACGATTTTCTACGAATGTGCGAATAAAGGATGCATAGAAAACAAACTTTTTGAACTCAGAAGATAAAAATTAATGCCGAAAGATTAGGATCACGGTAAAATTTGTGTTTTTATCATCACACAAAAGTGGTTTTTCTCGCGCGGTAATTATATAAAACTTAACTGATGAAATTGTCATAATTCATTATTTCATTGCAGTTTATCAATCTGAATAGATCAACTCACTGAGATAACATGTAATCACAAAAATGTTGTTTGTGGAGGAATTGTTTGTCTAAGAAGAAAAAAAGTAAAGGTAAAGGTAAAGGAAAAAGTAAAGGAAAAAAGAATACCGGTCCACAAGATTATGCTGTCCGACGAGTTCGTCTGCCTGATGAAGGCGAACTTCTAGGAATTGTTACCCGTCTACTCGGGAACGACCGAGTTGTTGTAAAGTGTACAGACGGGATTACCCGAACTTGTAGAATACCCGGACGGATGAGAAAACGCGTCTGGATTCGAGCAGATGATGTAGTCCTCGTGACTCCATGGGACTTCCAGGATGAAAAAGCAGACATCATTTGGCGATATAACCCTGGACAGGTAAGATTTTTAGAAGAACGAGGATATCTTGATTTATAGTTATAGGTGGGTGGAATTGTGCCAGAGCGCGTCGCCCACGATGAAGTTGATCGTTTAGAAAAGGACAAGATTGATAAACGGAGGATCAAAGATAAAGATTCTGATGACTTAAAGGTTGTTGAATCTGTATTTGATAAAGCGACTGTTCTTACTCTTGATAAACTAATTCGGAAGGGCGTCCTTAAGCGATTTGTGGGAATAGTCTCGACAGGAAAAGAAGCTAACGTTTATTATGTGAAGGGCCCAGAGGACTCAGATCTTGCCGTCAAGATTTTTCGGACTCATTCTGAATTCAGAAAATATGCCATGCCATATATTGTAGGCGATCATCGTTTTAAATTGAAACGAAAGGATGCTCGATCTATTACCTTCGTCTGGACTTTAAAAGAGTTTAAGAATTTAAAACTCGCAGAATCATGTGGTGTTAGAGTGCCTTCCCCCATTGAAGTCAGAAACAACGTCCTGGTAATGGAATTTATCGGTATTGATGGAATACCTGCACCCCGAATGAAAGATATTCCACCAGAAAACCCTGAAGAAATATTTTATCTAATACTTGAAGATATTTCCCGCTTATATCATAAGGCAAAACTGGTTCATGCAGATTTAAGCGAATATAATATCCTGATGCACCAAAATGAGCCTGTTTTGATTGATATCTCCCAAGGTGTTCTTCTTCACCATCCTCATGCAAAGGATTTCCTCTATCGAGATATCAACACAATTGTTACCTTCTTCAATAAACTAGATGTTTCAACACCTCTCCCAAAGGAGATTTTTGATGAAATTATTAAAGAAAAATGAAGTTACTCTTTAGGTGATCGAAATGGCTATCTATGGGACTATGCGGACAAAAATACCACGCGAAAGAATTGCTGTTTGCATTGGAACGAATGGTGAAACAAAAAAACATGTAGAAGATGTTACTCACACGAAAATCACAATCGATAGTGAAGATGGAGCCGTCCTTGTTGAATCTACTCCGCAAACAGAGGATCCACTTGCTGTATGGTGTGCTCGAGATATTGTCCTTGCAATTGGGCGTGGCTTTTCTCCTAAACGTGCTTTTAAACTCTTTGATGAGGAGACGATCCTAGAAATTATCTTTTTAGACCAATCGGCCAATACACTAAAAGCACTTAAACGTATCCGAGGACGCCTTATTGGCGAACGTGGCAAAACACGAAGAATTATAGAAGAATTTACTGGGACATCTCTCAGTATCTACGGTCATTCAGTAAGTATCATCGGTACTCTTGAGCGAGTCAAAATCGCTAAAGATGCTGTTCAAATGCTCCTTAAAGGAATGCCTCATAAATCGGTGTATTCCTTCTTAGACCGTAAACAAAGGGAATTGAAAAAGGCGGAACTGTCTCTTTGGAAACCTGCATCTGATTTTAACCTCTAAAATCAACCGAACATCTCTTGTAGCCAGCGAATGTACATTCTAATCCCGTCTTCTAATTTCACTTCTGATTTCCAGCCTAATGTTTCTAGTTTCGTGATGTCCAATAGCATCTTATGTACATCTCCTTTCCATCCTTTTTGACCACCAGTATAGGAAAATTGCACATCGTCTAACTTAAGTTCGTTGGCAATAATATCTGCTATCTTTTTCACTTCAATTTGATTACTGACACCTACATTAAATGCATCATAATTCATTTGACTGTTAAGAATATATTCAGTAATCATCATGCTCGCCGTAATGCAGTCTGAGATATACATATAGCTTTTATTCTGCTTGCCATCACCAAGAATCTCCAATTCGCTAGGATTTTTCTTTAGCTTCCAGAAAAAATCATGCATGACTCCATGTATCGATCTAGGTCCATATATATTAGCGTATCTAAGTGAAACACCTTTCATGTTATAACACTCGCTATAGGCTGAGATGTACATCTCGCATGTTGCTTTTGATGCACCATATACACTTATTGGCTTCATTATATGACTTTCCGGAGTTGGATAGACCTCAACGTCTCCGTAAATCGTCCCCCCAGATGATGCAAACACTATCAGTCCTACGTCATTTAATCTCATTGCTTCAAGAAGGTTCATTGTCCCAATGACATTTATCGAAAAATCCATGTAAGGCTCGTTTACGCTCAATTTGACATCAGGATTTGCTGCAAAATGAAATACCGCATCTTTGTCAGCACAATTCTCCTGTAACACTTTTTTTCCTCGTATATCTCCTCTTACGAATTTAAAATCTTCGTTATTCATGTGTCCTTCAATATATTCCATGGTTGAGGCAGAAAGATCATCAACAACCGTAACTTCATTCTCTAATTTTATTAAACGGTCTACTAAATGACTTCCTATAAATCCACAGCCGCCTGTTACTAATACTCTCTTATTTTTTAATAACAAAAGTATTTCACTTCTTAGGAGTCTATATTACCTTTGAGGGAAAATTCACATAAAATTCTTTCGTAATCTGTAGCAACATTCTAAAGTTCGATTGGACTAATAGATTTCGTGCAAAAAGAGTATGGCGCCGCCGGAAGGACTCGAACCTTCGACCAGCGGGTAACTGCCAAGGGTATGTTAACAGCCCGTCACTCTACCAACTGAGCTACGGCGGCACTTTAACGACGACATTATGTTTTTTCAAGTATTTTATAAATCTTCTCATTTTGAGCTAAGAACGCCTCATTTCCTTTCGTTTTTCTGTATATCTACACATCTTACTTCCCATTGCATAACAGATCTCAGTAAATACTCGCACTTCGGATAATAGGTGATTTCTTCTGTACATCAGTACTTCTCTTTTTATACCGACTTTCTTATCGGCTTCAAAACATTTAACTCTTAAGCTGACGGGTATTAATATTAGAGAACCAAATCTTCAAATCTGTTTTGCAAAGAGCCTCAGAATATTCAACCAGCAGCCTTTAAAGAGGGAATCCAATGATTCAAAACGTATGGATCGTAGAAAAAGATCGAGGACGACGTTTGTTTCATAAACGGTACGGCACTATTGATATAGATCCTGATCTCTTTTCTGCTTTCCTTTCTGGTCTTTATGGTTTTGCAGAAGTGGAACTTGGCGAAGCAGGAATCGACAGTATATCGATGGGCGATTTGAAGTGGGTTTATATTTACTCTCGTAACCTTTTGTTTATTATAGCTGGCGATAAAGAAGATTATGTCCCTCACTTAAAAGCCAAATTAAACGTTATCAAAAACGAGTTCTTCGTAAAATTTCCCATCTTTAATAAAGATTGGCAGGAAGCCTTCAAGCATACGGCATTAAAAAGCCTTCAAGAACAGTTTTATCCTATAGTCGATGAATTAGTTTTCGATTGGATTCAGCTCGCAAAAGTCACAGATGCTGCAAATTATATGGATATATGTGAAGTATGTCAGCATTTTATAGCCATCATTCGTAAAATAATTGCATCATGTGGCGAAGAAAGAAAGAAAGCCCTCCTAGATATCCTGAAAATGCAAATTTTAGATCTTATAAAGGGAGACAATGAATTGTCGAAGATCATAACCGAAGATGGCTTTATTGACTTCTTGCGCGTCAATGTTTTTATGATGACAGAAGATGCCAGGGATATCCTAAAAAAAATTTTAATAAGATGTTTTAACACCCTACGGAATGAATTAGGGTTTACGAATTTCCAAGCTATGTTCCGCAAAAAACTTATTCCATATCTTAAAACAGATTGGAAGCGCATACGTTCACTTGATCTTGATATGCTCCTTATCTATCTCTTGTAAACTCTACCTCTACCATCTTTCTCACAAAACGAGTTTTAAGCCTCTGTTCAACATCAAGTTTAGACGCCCTTTGTTGGAAGTTCCCTGGAATCTTTGGGGTGCAGTTTGCGTCTCATCATCGCCAAGAGAGAAAGGCATTTAAAACCCTATCACCGTTCTCACATCATTAATGGTTTGCTCCGGTGGTGTAGTCCGGCCAAGCATAAGGGGCTTTCAACCCCTTGACTCGGGTTCGAATCCCGGCCGGAGCACCATT
>NZ_JAHPYX010000144.1:0-12875 GCF_019058535.1 Candidatus Borrarchaeum sp. | reverse complement strand
GTTATTGGACGGATAAAAGAAGGATTCAAGATCTGGAGAAAAGGATGGTTAAGCTTCATACTTGCTGTAATTTTGCTATCATTTGTTTTTATAATCGTATTGATCCCAGTGAGTTTTGGCATTGCGGGTATTGCGGGTATTGGAGTTTATTTTGAAGAAAGTTTGATTTCAGTAGCGATAACAGCTTTTACGGTAACAGTTTTTGGCATCGCATTTAATTTCATTGTTATCGGAACGATGTGCGGTCTAGGAAAAGAACTCATCGAGATCGAAGATACCCGAGCCGAAAACACTCTGCACTACATTAAAAGTTTTGGTTTAAGATTTGCTGCGATAGGTATCATAATCGGAGCTGTAGTTATTGGACCGTTTATGGTTGTAGGTATCACCTTCGCCTTCATAAACATCTTACCTGCTCTCTCATTAAATCTGTGGGCAGGTATTGCAGTTAGCATTTTATCGTTTATTGTTGCCTTTTTCCTCTTCGTTCCTTTCGCCCTCTCGATACCAGCATGCCTTATAGAGGATATAGGGCCAATTGAATCAATAAAAACCAGTTTTCACGCTTTCAGAAAGAATCCTAAGACAATATCAGTATTGCTAGCGTCATTTATTGTAATTTTCGTTGCTTTACTTGCGCTTCCTATCATAGGTTTAATAATCGGATTTGTTCAAACACCCTTTGCTGTGATATTAGCCGGTGTTCTTGGCACATTTGCTGTTATAGCATTCTTTGTTTGTATTTTTGTGATTCTCCCGGTAATGTGCGTCACGTTTACAAAATTTTACTATGATTACAAACTCCCAGAAAAGGAGGAGGTTTCTGAAGAAGATCTGCCAATAAGGCTACTTTAACGAAGATATTTTGCAAACGATCCAATACAAAAAAGCGACTTAGGTGAAACCTGAAATGCAACAAACTATGGTTGTAAGAGATAAGGAAGTTCTGAAATCACTTATATCACCGATCCGATCGAAGATCTTACAACTTCTTATCAACGAAGAACTTGCAGTTCAACAATTGGCAAATAAGTTAGAAACATCTGCCGGCTCAGCATATTATCATGTAAAAGGTTTACAGGACGCTGGACTCGTTGAAGAAACGCGTACAGAAATGGAAAAGAATATCATGATGCGGTTTTACCGTGCGGTAGCGAGGCAGTTCAAGGTTGATTTTAGTATAATTACTGACGAGGCTGATGAAGAGGTTACCAAATGGGTCAAGAGCCGTGTAGAAAGCATAATTACTGGTTTGCAAGCGTATAATATTGTAATCCCAAAAGAAAAATTTCCTGATGCTGTAAAGTATTTAACAGAGTTAGTTAACCTCGAAAACAAGATAAAGGAAGAGATCTCACCTACGAGTCCTGAACTATTGAATAATATTGCACCCTCCATACGTGAAGATATTTCATCCCTCATGGAAATGTATCATCAAAATCAAGACAATGATTTAATCAATGCGCGAGAAAAACTGATCTCTTTTCTAAGGAAATATGAAAAAACCTGAAAGATTTCAGCACTGTTTTTACCGAAAACTAGATTTTTTATCTTTTTTTCATAAAAAGATTTTTATATATTGATGTTCATTGTACGTTTGATTTATTTCAAACGTATGAATTATTTATAAATAATTAAAAAAAATGGAGATTAAAAGATTAGTGAGAAGACAGCATTAGAAAGGATTAAGACAGTGTACTAGCGTGCAAACACTTTTTTTGAAAATCGAATGTAAACAAATCTTACTAGAAGACTTCATGGAGGTTATTGATGATATGGCAACGACCTCAATAACAGAGTTGCTAAAAGAAGGCTTTAGAATTTGGAAACAAGGATGGTTAAGCTTCATTCTGTCAGAGATTTTGTTGTTTTTTGCTTTGGCAATCTTATTAGTTCCCACGATGGCTACAGCGAATTATCTTGGAATCGTGAGAGAAACTTCGCCAGCCTTCTTAAACCCAATATTAGTTTCAATAATGGCAATAATCGGTATAACCTTCAATAGCGTCGTTATGGGAAGTTTCTGTGGACTGGGAAAAGAACTAATTGAATTCGAAGATACTAGGGCAGAAAACGCGCTCTATTATTTAAAAAAACAAGGCTTAAGTTTTATAGGAGTTGGTCTCGTAATCGCAATCCTAATCGTTGTCCCATTGACACTGATACGCCTCTTCTTGGGTGTAGGCACAAACTTTGAACTTTTAAGAGGTCTTACTATTATCGTTTTTATAATTATATTTTTCCTACTAGCTCCATTTGTTATCTCAATACCTGCTGCTGTCATTGATGAGTCAAATGCTATTGAATCAATTAAAACAAGCTTAAATTTCTTACGAGAAGATCCAAAAATGGTCTTGGGAGTGCTTGGATTTTTTACTATACTATACTTCTTACTTCTTAGCCCAACCTTGGCATTAACGACCAGAAACGCTATTTTGACACATAGATTCATACCTGTATTCACTCCAGCTATTCTAGCAGTGATAGCCTTCGTTTGTTTCCTTTTTGTGCTGTTCCCGATGATGTCAATCACCTTCACAAAGCTTTACTACAATTGCAGAATCCCAAAGAAGAAACAGGTTTCAGAAGAGGAGTCACCAATTAGTCTGTTCTAAAAAAGTTCGTAGGAGTAGAAACAAGTTGAAACAACTTATGGTTTTGAGAAATATAGAAGTTTTGAAAGCACTCCTCTCTAGCTGGAGATCGAAAATACTGCAGCTTCTTATTGTCCAAGAATATACGGTGCAACAATTGACAAAAATGTTGATAGAGATGACAGGAGAGAAGATTAACCCTGGTACGGTATACCATCATATAAAAGTCTTGCAGGAGGCAGGACTAGTTGAAGAAACACGCCAAGAAATTGAAAAAAATATAGTTATGAAGTTTTACCGCGCCGTAGCCAGAGATTTTAGAGTTGATTTTAGTGTATTAACAGGCAAAGATGAGACTCATAGAGATGTTACTCAATGGCTTGAAAGCCGTGTAACAGGTTTAATAGACACGTTAAAAGCTTATAATATCAATATTGATCCTGAAAATTACGTCGAAGCAGCAGAGCATATAAAAGAATTCATCAACCTTGAAAATAAACTAAAAGAAGAGATTTCATCAAAAAATCCTGAACTCTTAAAAAATAAAGATCCTTCGATAATAAAAGACGCCTTCTCGCTCATGACCCTTTATCTCCTAAACCAAAATGAAGAATACGTTATGTTACGAGAAAAATTGTTAGATTTCCTAAAAATGCATGAAAGTTCATGAAGTAAAAAGGTGTTGGATTAGAAAGATTTATTTGCTAATAAATATCTTTCAAAAACTCCACTCCAAAAGAGGTAGAAAAAGTTGAATAAAGAAAATTCGACGATGGTAAAGACAATCAACCTTCACAAAACATACGTCTCAGGTTCACTTGCCGTACAGGCGGTTCGTGGCATAGATTTAGAAGTTAAAAAAGGCGAATTTATAGCAATCATGGGTCCTAGTGGCTCGGGAAAATCGACTTTGATAAACTGTTTAGCCGCTATAGACACGCCAACAATGGGAGACATTTTCATTGAAGGGCGAAATATCGCCGCACTTAGTGACGATGAATTAGCTGAGATCCGTTTACGTAAAATTGGCCTTGTTTTTCAGACATTTCAGTTATTTGAATTATTGACCGCATTAGAAAACGTAGAAATGCCTATGACTTTCCTGAAGATGCCCAAAAAGAAAAGACAAGAGCGAGCTTTAGAATTATTACGAATGGTAGGTCTTAAAGCCCGTGCAAAACATCTACCCTCCGAATTGAGTGGAGGAGAGCAACAACGAATTGCTGTTGCCAGAGCTCTTGCAAACGATCCACCGATTCTCTTCTTGGATGAGCCAACTGGTGATCTTGACTCCAAAAATGGGCAGATGGTCATGGAACTACTCGCCTCGATTCATGACAAGGGTGAAACATTAGTTATGGTCACTCACGACCCCGAAATGGCCACCTATGCAGATCGTGTAATTAATATGCTCGATGGAAAAGTTCTAAATGAAGAAATCAATAACAAGACCAAAAAAACTAACTAGTAAGAGGATATAACAATGAGTTATTTGCGATACTTGTTCACTGGAATGCGTCGTAAAAAAGCCCGTACTATTCTGGGTATATTAGGTATTATTGTCTCAGTTGCGTTGCTTACAGGTATGAATGCGACAGTTGATTCATACAGTTATTCTTACATTGACCAGGCTGAACAAAACGAAGGCATTATCGACTTTATGATTACTCGAAACACGTATGACAAAGTAAATCCGGGTTTCGAGGACGCTATATTCCTAGAAGCAAAGCCACGTTCACTTGCGGAAAGTGTGGATGGCGTTCAGGGTGTTTCACCTCGCCTTAGGGCACTCGTAGAGGTTGAAGTAATTAAGAAAGGTACAGAACAATTAGAAATCGACCTTGAACTGATCGGTATGGATTTTGATAGAGAACAAGAACTTGGAATTGGACAAATTCGCATAATTGAGGGTGAGTTCGACCTGGTAGGCAAAAAGGTGTTTATACAGCGAAGAACAGCTGATCTTCTAAGTGTAGAAGTCGGGGATAAAATTAGATTTAATCCAGTGGAGTGGAACAAAGATGCTGGCGGCCGAAAAGGGCAATTTTTTGAAGTCAGTGCAATCATCGAAGATGAAAATCGTTTGGCAGATTCTGATAATAATGCAATGATATGCGGATTATGGAGTGCGAGAGATCTATTAAGATCTTCAAAATACGTTACTGAATTAGTAGGTGTTTTTGAAAACAGAGATTTCCTATACGATATTCGTGAAATTGACGCGACAGTTTCAAGGATTGTAAAATTGGGAACACGAATACAAGACGCAGTGGGTATTGAATACAACGTGGAATTACCGATTACTGAAGAATTGCAGCAGCTCGATCAACAAGGGGTCTTTATTAGAATCATCCTTGGAATGGTAGCAGTAATCTCACTGGTCATTTCTTGTGTGCTAATGTACAGTCTTTTAACAATCTCGGTTGAAGAGAAGACGCATGATTTTGGTCTATTTATGGCTATCGGAGCAAAGAAGAAGCACATATATCGACTTGTCATATTGGAAGCGGTGATAATAGCTGTTTTAGGTACAGTTGTCGGAGTCGTTCTTGGATTTCTGTTGAGTTTAGGACTTCTCTATCTATTAACGGCGGGAGGTCTTCAATTTCTGGTAGGATCTGTAACATTGCAGATTATTGTCACACCCACGACCATAGCAATGAGTATAGTCGCAGGAATTGCAGTAGGTCTAATTAGTTCCATTTATCCCGCGATGAAAGTCACTCGGGTTAACATTGTCGATTCCCTTACGCCTATGCGGGGAACCCCTACCTATCAACGTGTAGTAAGAGAGAGGGGCGTCAGTTCGAAGTTAATTACATATGGGTTTATTATTTCAGGTGTCTCGGGATTTGTTTTCTTCATATTTCCTACAGCTTTTATTACTATGGATCTGTCTGTGATCGGTACATTATTCCTTGGAATGATGCTTGCCTTGCTATTAGGATTTGACCTGATTGGCCTTGGTGGCTTAGTTCCAAGCGTAGAAAAGTTACTTGTACGAATAATTCGCCCGTTTACCCGCCGAATTAATGACGTTGTCGCAATGTATCTTAAAAAACACCGCAGAAGAAATACATTAACCGCTATTATGTACAGTGTTTCAATTGCATTCATTTTATTCCTTTCAACGATGCTAACGGTACAGACACTGTACAATATAGATGCTGTACGAGCTGAAGTTGGAACGGATTTAGCTCTTGTCTCAACCACAAGTTCAGTGCGAGGTGCAGGATTTGGCGGAGGATTTGGACCCGGTACTACAAGCGATATTCCAATCTGGATAAACGATACAGATCTTGTCCCTAAGATTAAAGAGATAAACGGTGTAGTGGCTATTACGCGAGTAAGTCCAGAAAATCATCCAAATGGGTCTTCAACGGTTAGAATGGGTGACCTGATAATGTTTGAAGATGTAAGCGCTAGCGTATATGCAGTAGATGCTGATTTCCCTAACGTCACGTTCTTTGATATTGCCAGATTTACAGAAGGGGACGTTCAAGCTTTTAAGACAATTAATGAGGTGGAAAATACTACAATTATCTCCGAAGGTGCAGCAAAAAGACTTCAGGTTCATGTTGGAGACAAAGTCCGCATTCAATCCACTAGAAATCTAGCTACAGGAAGAGAAGTTTTAACTACTGAGCTTACTGTTGTTGCGCTTGCTAGTGATATGCCTGCCTTCTCGGGCTTTCAAGAGAGAGAGTCAGGTTTTAGTGACGTTTTGGTATCTCAAACTACTTACGCTTTGATCTTTAACCTCTATGAGGAACAAGATATCGATAGAACCCATAGCGGGGAACTAGAAGACTATGTCGAACCAGTCGATAGACTATTAATACAAACGACTACTTCTGAGGCTTCAAGAAGTGTCGCTCTTAACCTTAGACGATCTTATTCAGCAAGGGAAGGATTAAACGTCATAGTCGTTGTGGAAGAAATAGAAGAGGTGCAACGAAGTCTTCTTACTCTCCAATTGTTCTTTACGATAGCACTAGGATTTGGTATGGTTATTGCTCTATTTGGCCTCACAGCTAGTTGCTATACGACCATCCAAGAATCAATAAGGGAGATAGGAATCATGAAAAGTGTAGGACTTAAACGCAAACACATAACAAACATTTTTATGTTTGAGTCTATAATCCTGACGATGGCAGCTGGCCTATCAGGTACTTTTGTAGGATATTTCACAGGACTTTCGTTAATTGCACAACAGTCCATATTCACTGAACAACCGTTGCCGCTGTATATCCCTTGGCTGGAACTAGGATTAGTGATCGTTGCATCAATTATAATAGGTGCTATTGGAGCATGGATTCCATCTCGTATAATCTCGAAGAAAAATACTGCTGAAATTCTTAGAATGCGGTAACTTTCTTTACTTTTTTTTATTCTAATTAGTTTTTTTCCATATTATAGATTTGTCTCTCTCTTTGTACCAAGTATTGGAATTATATGCTATACATGATCTTATTGAATTTTGAGAATTGAAGAATGACGCACAACTTATCATAAACATGTAATAATGATAGAAACAGTAACATATAATAGTCACGAGTTAATAAAATTAACATTATTGTAATTGCTGTTGCTCGAAGTGTACCTATAGTAAATCTAAAAATCAGATGAAGGTTATATATAACAGAAAACAGTAGTTGCCTTTTTCAATGTATTGAAAAAGAAGAATTGATAAAATTAGTAGTTGACTAAGGATATAGACTGAAATGACTCGTGGGATTATCTTTACACACTCTGAATTGAAAGGAGACCTAAAGCCGTTATACATTTACCCCTCGACATTAGAGGAGAATCTAATTCATAAAATAATTATAAAATCATCAACGCTGGTTTTAACGACATTAGATCTTTCCATAGATTATGAAGGGGCATCAATACTTCAATTTCCTGAACTTACAGTCCTCGTTTACTATTTCCTGCACCCACATGAAGAAAATGGAACAAAAAGTCAGATACCCACAACTATTTCCGTTTTTGTTGAATCAGAGTTCGAATGGTTTTTCTTTAAAGAGGTCGAACCTTTAGTTCAACGAATTAAAAGCTTAGTTCAACGAATTAGAAATACAGGTCAAATAATGGAAGAGGAATTCAAAGAACTATACAACTTTCTTGATTCGGTTTTGCAGACAGACGAAATGAATGAAAATAAGCAGACCATTCAAACACAAGCAATTATGAAACCTGTTTATATATCTGATCAACAAGGATTTCTCGACTATTACCCATTTATTAATTTGGATTTAAGAGAGGAGATTGTTTCGCGACTTATTGAGGGTGATTCTTCTTTAGATGAACTTTCAAAAGACCTCAAAACGTCCTCTTTTGAAGTGTTTCCACTATTGCAGCGCCTTCTTCGTTACAAACTAATTTCATTGCAAAATAGTGCTATTAGTGACTGATTTTTGCTAGGTGCGTCTTTAACTTTATCGGCAGGATGCTCCATCCGTAAGAGAGGTAGTTCACCGAGATGTTAAAAATTAAAGAAGGAATAAAAAAGAGTAATAGGGCTATGGATGGAATTTTATTCAAGATATGGAATTAAACAGACGAATTTGAGCCCTTTTTCACCAGCTTTGAAATTGTGTTTCTCGTTCCCTGGAACCCAGACGATGTCCCAAGGTTTTAGTGTTTTTTCAGTCCCGTCAGGAAACGTAACGGTACCATCGCCTTCTAAAATAAATACTTCGTGCTCCCAACTATGGTCATGAAATGGCGAATGGCCCCCAGGTTCCAATTCAAATAATCGCATCGCAAAATTCTCTGCACCGTCTTTTTCTTTCGTGATTAGCCAGCGTACGTATGTATCTTTTGCACCTGCTTCTGCCTTTTCTTTTGTAACATCAGTCCAGTGGAATAATTTCATTCAATACCCTCCATAAGTATTTCACGTGTCCTTAGTATCAGAAATTTTCTTTTTAACTTTATCGGCGGGAAATCCCCTTCCGACAGCTGGAGGTAGTTCACTCTTGTTGTTTCGAATTGAAAGAACAATTTACTGAAGCAATTCAAAGGCAGTTTTCGAAATTCATTCACTTTTCATTCAATTTGGTTTGAGTATTACTGATTTATCATTGCGTAATATCCAACGTGTCTGTAGATGTAACTACCTTAAGTATTACGCAATCTTATAATCCGTAATATTGAAAAGTGGCGTTTTACAAAACTTTTTAAAGAAAAAGCGCTTTATAGATACAAACAATAAATTATAGTTTTTTTGGTGACTATTATGAAAAAGATCAGAAAGAAAACAGCAACTGCTTGCAAATGCGGAGCAAGCTGCTAAAATCTAAAACAATAATACATGTGAAAAATTCACCAATTTCTTTTTTATTTTTCTAAATTTCGAGGAAAAACAAGAGTTTTTGATGCAAATCATTTTTCTAATAACTTTTTCTTTGACTTAGTTACTGCAGGACAAGATGGGCAGAAATCTGTCAAAAATCTGTAGATCCGTTCAATTTCCAATGAATTAAGATCGTAAAGCGTAAATAATAATGTATTAATTCTCTTTAGGTGGTTTTGGATATCAGAATCATTAGCGTTAGCTTCAAGAATTTTGTTAACATTTTTTACAATTTCATCAATGATATTTTCTTCTGTTGAGGTTTCTGGTAATTTAAGGGGAAGATATCTCAGAATTTCCCTATATTTTATACTTCCTCCAGGAATTACTAATCCCCAAAACATTGCTCGATAGTAAAATTCGGCTAATGGGGAATTTAAATAGGCCAAGGCGTATTTTGTTAAAAGACTCTCACGATCATCATTGTATTTGTCCTTTAAAAAAAGTAGATAAAGTGTATTGAGGGCGTAAAAAAACTTTGCATGGTCTGGTTTTGAATCATCCCCACCATCATAGGCTACTGTTAGGAATTTGCTTGTATTTCTGAAAAATAGTTTTTTTCTATTAAAAATAGACGGTTTTTTGGATAGATAGAGCCTTTCATGATCTGTTTCTGGCTTATATTTAAGATATATATGCCTCCAGTTAATTCTGTATCGATCTATATCTAAACCATCAATAATTCTTCGATGGCGTTTTTGTTGTAATGATGACAAGGATTTGTATTGTTCTTCACTGATTAGAACTAATTTTCGCGTCTCTGGGCTTCCAATTCGTATGCATTGCTCAATCTTAAAGACATCTCCCAATAAAGATACCTCATCTTCCATCTTTTTAATAATCGAATAATATTTTTTGCCTAAAAATGGAGAAAAGATATTTTCTTGCGTCATAAAAAAGTAAGATTGGGGGAACATCATTACAATATGTTTTGGTGTTTCTTTCTCAGGAGAGGGTATAGAACTTAACGAGTGTAAATCGTTTGTCTTGAGAACAACTGAAGTTATCGGATCGACCTTTTTATTAGTCTTTGTCTTTTGAAAAATGTAAATTCCTACACTAACGTCCTGTTTAAATACTGATTCATATAATGCGAGGTTAATCATTTTTTTGATGCGACACTTTTCTAATATGTATTCACGCAATGCTCTCCCATATCCACTATAAACCATAAAAGCGGTTGGTAAAAGAAATCCAAGCATTCCATCAGATTTTAAAAGATCGATCGATCGTTCTATAAAGAGAACATATAGATTTAGACGTCCTTTTGCAGTTCTAAATTTTTTCTGATAAGACTCTCTCTTTTCTTTTGATATTTGTGTAACACCAACGTATGGGGGATTTCCTATGATGTAATCAAAAGAATCGTCGTCAAGTCCTGATTCGGTCAGAAAATCAGAACAGAATATCGGAGTTTTAGGAAGTACGAATGATGGTTTCTCTTGAAGAGCTTTTTTGTAATAAGGCAATAATTCGAGTACAAACCTTAGTTTTGTCATAAGACAAGAAAAGGGATAGATATCGAGACCTAAAATCTTTGAGCTATTGAATAACTCCTCTAAAACTTGAGACCATCCGAATAATTCGGCATCTTCTGTCACATCTGAGATATATCGTTTCAAAGCCTCTATTAGAAAAACTCCACTACCACATGAAGGATCTAACAGTTTCTTTTTGTTCAGTTGATTTCCTTTTAGATAACCAACACTATCTAGAATAATTTTAACTACAGATAATGGTGTATAAAACTCTCCTAAGTTTTTTCGAATCTGTCTATCTATTATATGTTGATAAAGTTCACCAAAAATGTCAGTTTCTTGAGATAAAGATGTTTCTTCTAAGAACTTCATCATGTTACTTAAACCAGTTCTCAATTTCTCTAAATGAGATAACATTCTTTCGGGTACGGCTTTTTCGTTTTCGAATTTTTCAAAAGGTTCAAACCACCAATCGAATTGTTTTTCGTAGGGTTCACTATAGAGAAGATGAGTATCTATTTCGAAAATGAATTGCACGATATCAGTTAAAGATTGCTTTTTAGAAGCGAAAGCTGCTTGAGAAAAAGGTAATTTGTATTTCTGTGAGAAAATCGCTAGAATGGATTTGAATAACATAACCAGTAAGGTTTCAATACAAAAAAGTGTTTTTTGCGTACTTTCATTCTTCAAACCCACATCGTTTATTATATTTTTCCATGTGCGAGGTATTATTTTGGGTAGTTTTCCTTTGGAATACAGTTTCCATTCAGTAAAAATGATTTGAAGTTTTTTTGAATCATAAAGATGATATTCAAACAAAGCAAGCAAAGATTGAACGACAATGTAAAAAGAAGAATCCTCTTTTAGAGCAAATATTTTTAAAACTTTGTCCTTTGCAATAGAGTCCATAGTCTTCCATCACGAATACGATTTGAATCACAGAAACGGTATTTGAACATCTATACTGATAACTAAACCGTATTTTGACTTATAACTTAACTGGCGAGTAGACTCGTAAAAAAGATAATCTTATAAGGCAAAATATAGAAATATGAGTTCAAAACTCGACCTTAGGCGGTTGATACTAAGAAACAAGGTGAACGAAAATAGCTTTTGAAATGGATGATATTCTAGCAGAATTAGATAAAGAAAAACAGGCATTGAGAATTAGCATAGTTAGACGCAAATATGGGAAAAAGGTCACTCTCCTTTCTGGTTTTGGAATTTCAAAAAGTAAGCTCAAACAAATAGCTAAAAAATTGAAAAAGACGCTTGGTTGCGGAGGTACAGTAACCGAAGTTAATCAAGAACTTATTATTGAACTTCAAGGCGATTGGCGTAATGATCTTCCAGAGCTTCTAGAAGCTGAGGGGTATAATGCAGAGGAAATAACCATCAGAAAATAGATCTAAAAACTTGTTTGCGTTCAGATCAAGAAATCTGTATGTGCTCAAATATATCAATATTTGAAGTTAAATTGATCCGTTATGAGCTGAACTTTAGTAAATAAGCTGGTGAAGGGTCAGCAGGTTAAATTTCGTGCAACTACGATATTCTCCTCTTTTTCCAATTTTTAAACTCTTTAAACCTCTATTACGTGCATGAGTTATCAATTATATTATATTATATTGAACGTCAAAGTTGTATACTAATTTTAGTGGTATTCGTGATCATATAAGGTATTTTTTTATAGAAGGATTTGCAATAAAAAGCAGTATTATACTATTTTTTGATGACGAAAAAGGATGTCATGTTTCTGTAAAAATCGTTTAAGAGAATGATAGGTGAAGTCAATTACCCCACCCTGACGGATGGGGCTTGTTCCGTGAGGAGCAAGAGCAATTAGTTGATTAGCCTGAGAGAGGTCGTGGTAAAACATGACGGTATCTGAGTTATCAGCAGAGTTCAAGAACACACCAAGGGATGCTTCTCTAGTCCCTTGCTCTGTAAATGGTGGTTTAAACAGAGAGGAAACTCTCAGTGATCATCATACAGTACTGACTGATAACCTTGGCGAAAAGAACCAACCTACTTTAACGCACGTTAAAGGAGGCGATAGGACTTGAGAGTACCTATCTATGTATTAAACATGAGGGGGCAACCGCTCATGCCTACCACACAACGCACAGGAAAGAAGTTGTTACACGAAGGCAAGGCAAAGGTTGTTCAGCGATGCCCTTTTACCATTCAGTTGAACTATGCCACCGGAGAAACCAAACAACCGATTACACTCGGAGTGGACATCGGATATACGAACATCGGATTTAGTGCCAAGACCGAAAAATTAGAAGTCATCAGCGGCACGTTAATCTTACGACAAGACGTCTCTAACAAGCTAGACGAAAAACGGAGGTACCGCAAAACTCGTAGAGGTAGACTAGGGTATCGACCACCTCGCTTTAATAACCGAACACGACCTGAAGGCTGGTTAGCCCCTAGTAC
>NZ_JAHPYX010000143.1:0-20353 GCF_019058535.1 Candidatus Borrarchaeum sp. | reverse complement strand
TGGTGCTTTCTTGCTTAGCTACTCGTAAAATCAACGGTAAGACAGACAGAAGCAATTGTTTTTGGAAATTAATTTCAAATTGGAAGTTTTTTCTAAGAAGTCCAAAATACTTTTTTAGAAGTACTGCAATTTCTTCATTAACGATACCTACATATAAAAGATATCAAAGAGGATCCTAAATGGCAGCTGTGGCATCAAAAGAGGAGTATTACGTCAAGGTCGTGGTAGCGGGCGACGGAGGGGTTGGAAAAACAAGCTTGCTTAATAGGTATGTGTCAAACACATTTTTAGAAGTGATGAAAATTACGATCGGTGCAGGTTTTTACAGTGAAGTGATAGAAACCGAAGATAGAATAGTCACTCTTCAACTATGGGACTTTGGTGGGGAAAAGCGTTTTCGCTTCATTCTCCCTAGTTACTGCAAGGGTGCTCATGGCGTTATATTGGCTTTTGATATGAATGATTTTACTACATTAATTAATTTAGATGAATGGTTGGCAATTATCAGGGAAAATACAAAAAAGCCCTCAATTTTTTTAGTTGGAACAAAATCAGATATTGCAGGAATAATCGACAATAAATTTATTCAAGATTATCTTGCAAAGAACAAATTAAAAAAATTCATCCCAACAAGTGCAAAAACAGGAGATAATGTTGGTCGTATTTTCCAAGAGTTAACACAGGATATCCTCGCAACACAAACACTAAGCAAATAGCTTTTTTTTAGTTAGATTGTGAACCGTCCCACCTGTTGAATGGGCACGTCTCACCACATAAGTTAAAAGGACGAGATATGCTAAATATCACTTTGTATGCTGTGCTATTTTATGTTATGAACATTCATATAAACTGAGAATGGAGTGATAATTTTGAAAGATACCGTAAAAGTAGCTGCCGTCCAGTTATGGATTAAGAGTGAACTTAAGAGTGGGAGGGAGGGGAATATTGAACGTGCAATAGCCTTAATGGAAGAAGCTGTTGCGCTAGAAGCGGATTTCATTTGTTTACCAGAGTTATTCATAGGTGCTGGCTTGTCAGAACCCATCCCTGGTCCAACAACTGATGTCTTATCAGATTTTGCAAGAGATAATAAGGTGTATTTAACAGGCGGACTTTTTGAAAAAGCGGGTGAAATAAAGTATAATTCAACACCAGTATTTGACAGAAAAGGACAAATTATCTTCAATCACAGAAAGGTCAATTTATTTCCATGGGAACCCACCTTCAGAAAATCTACCCCTGGCGATGTACTCAAAGTACTCGATCTTGATTTTGGAAAAGCCGGTGTGCTTCTTTGTCAGGATCTCGCTATTCCTGAAACCCCTAGAATTCTTGTATTGAAAGGAGCAGAAATTCTTTTTGTACCATCTCGAATGCCAGCGCAATTTTTAACCTTTTGGAAACGGTTATGTCGTGTTCGCGCTCTAGAGAACAACGTGTTTGTGTGCTCAGCGGGAATGGCTAAACAGAAATGGATAGGATCACTAATTGTTGCACCGAAATTTGAAAATGACGTGATAGTAGAATGCGGCCCAGATCAACAGATTATAACCGCCGAACTTGATCTGGGTTGGTTACGTGAAACACGCAAAGATAGTCCGTTATATCATGTTACGACGTGGAAGGAAATAGAACAAGTACTTCCCAGAATGGAAACGCATAGTTTTATACTTGATCGCCGCCCAGATCTATACTTGGAAGAAATCCAAAAAATAGATAGTGAAAAATAGGTCCTCCCAGTTTTCCAGAAGGTATATTAAATTTGCGTTTTTCGGAAGAGAAGACTTCCAAGTAACACCGTTGCCACCATGAATCCGACTAAGACAGGTACAGTGATTGTAAAAGGAAAGGCTGCTGCTGCACTTCCAATCACTGCATTTCTCAGACCATCAACGGCATAAGTCAAGGGATCAAAGAGGACTATAATACGTAGCCAGTTTGGTAAATTTGTAACTGGAAAGAACGCGCCTGATAAGAGGAAAAGAGGCATCACTATGAAATTCATTATTAGTTGAAAGCCATGAGGATCCTTCATTGTCGATGCGATAGCCACTCCCAAAGCCACGAAACCACATGCTGTAATCAACATAAGTCCGAGCGCTATTAATATTCCCGCCGGATTTGTGAATATTGGTACTCCAAGAAGTCCCGCCAGCAAGAGCATAATAAAGGCTTGTAGTGTAGCTGTTGTGGCGCCGCCAAGTGTCTTGCCGAGCATTATCGATGATCTCGGCACAGGCGCTACTAGGATCTCTTTTAAAAATCCGAACTGTTTATCCCAAACTACGCCAATTCCAGAAAATATAGATGAGAAGAGTAACGTCATCCCTACGATACCTGGAGCCAAAAATATAATATAATTGCCGGTACCTGGAATCATTACTGACGCTCCTAAACCAAAACCGAAAATGGCCAACCAGAAGAAGTTCTGAGCCAAAGAACCAACAATATTCGATCTAGCACGAAAATATCTTTTTAATTCACGAAGCCAAATTATATAAATTGCCTCAAAATTCATTTTTGCTTACCTCCTTCGGTTACGAGCCCTCATCATCGTTTTAAACATTGAAGCCCTGTCTCCTCGTTCTTCGCGGATTCTTCGACCTGTAAAGTGCAAAAAGACGTCGTCTAAGGTCGGTTTGTTGAGACCAACAGATGCAATTTCAACCCCTGCATTTTTAGCGATCGCTAATACTTGCGGGATTCGTTTTTCACCCTGATCAACTACTAGGTTAAATATACCATCGGTGGGCGAGATTTTTCTGATCCATTCTAATCCCTGAAACGGACCTAGTAAATGTTCCATTAAAGTGCCATTAACTGGTCTTAAAAGAATGATGTCCCCCCCAAGCTCATCTTTCAATGCCATAGGGTTGTTACAAGCTACAATCTGTCCATGATCAATTATAGCAATTCTGGCACAGAGATGATCTGCTTCCTCCATGTAGTGAGTCGACAACATAATTGTAATATCTTCTTCTTTGTTTAGTCTTTCAATGTGACTCCATATCGCTCGCCTAGATTGCGGATCTAGGCCTATGGTTGGCTCATCTAAAAATAAAACATGGGGATAATGCATCAGTCCCCTCGCGATTTCCAATCTCCTTTTCATTCCGCCTGAATAAGTTTCTACTAATCGATCAGCTTGTTCTGTTAAATTTACTAACTCAAGAACTTCTGTAATCCTCTTTTTTCTTAAATCCCGTTGGATGCGATAAAGTCTAGCATGAAAGTCGAGATTTTCCCGACCCGTAAGCCTATCGTCCAGACTGGGGTCTTGAAAGACAATACCAATACATCGCCGAACGGTATCTGGTTCTTTAATAATATCGTGACCACAAATTGTAGCATTTCCTTCAGTGGGTTTAAGGATCGTAGCTAACATAGAAATTGTTGTTGTCTTTCCAGCCCCGTTAGGACCTAGAAATCCAAAAATTTCCCCCTGTTCTACTTCGAAATTTATGTGATCTACAGCCTTTATGGTCTTGTCAAATACCTTTGTAAGATTTCTCACTTCAATAACATTTTTCGCCATTTCCATCCCACTTAGATTGAAGACTTTAACGATTTTTAACTATATTTGTCGTCTTGCCCAAATCAATCAGTACACTATACAGTTATATATTGAGATCTATATATATTGACATCTACATAATAAAAGCGGTATAAAAACTTATCCATTGTGAAAAAACAGTTAATACTATCACTATTCCAAAATTAAGTTTGGCTCAACATAGTGATGAGCAGAAAAAAGAGAAGTAAAGGGGGAGGAGGCACGGCTTAAAGCCGTGCCAATAGTTTTTTAGGCGGTTGCTACTCTTTGCGTTTGCGGTTCTGGGGGGGCTAAATTAGTTTTATGACAATAAGTACATGCATCGCAAATACCATAGATACAATAAATTAATGGAACGTTTTTGCAGGGAAGTTTCATTATTTTTCACGTCCGAGTTTTATAGTTTTTTTTCTGATATATTATCAATTCTATAATAATATTGATGTCTCAACATTATTTTTAAAACTTTCCATAAATTTCTCCGCAATATTTAATTGATGGCTCTACATAATAGTAGAGGTATCAAATATAAAAAGCTTTCTCCGAGATGGCTAAAATTTATAAATATTGTGAAACATGTGTTTTTTGCACAATTTATGCAAATGAATATTAAATTTTGTAACCTATGAGGCTGTTAAATTGGCCGTGAAGTGTGATTTTAGAGTCCCTACAGTCAATCCGAAGAAGATTGATAATCTGCTTCCAAAAACTTTAATAAGTTTGGCAAACTTCTTTTGCGCCATGTTTCATCTTATTAGAAGCGCTAATTTATTATTCTCATATAATACTTGAAAGTAATAATGATATTCTGGTGCTATATCGTTGAAAATACAAGAGTCTCAAGTGAATCACAGCGTATCATCAGTCGAAGAATGTTTAGAGGTTTTAAACTCTAAGCCGAATGGTTTAGATTGCGAAGATGCAGAAAGACGTCTCCTACAAACAGGTTACAATGAAATTGAAGAAGGAAAGAAAAAAAACGTTTTTCTTCTATTTGCAGAACAATTCAAGAGTTTTTTGATTATTATTTTACTAGCCGCTGTTACCATTTCTGCTTTTTTAGGAGAGTTACTTGACGCAACAGTAATCTTCGCGATTATTATTGCAGTAGCTGTTCTTGGATTTATACAAGAATTCAGAGCAGAAAAAGCAATCGAAGCGTTAAAACAGATTGCAGCACCTGTTGCGCGTGTTAGACGTGATGGCATTATTCAAGAAATCCCTTCGAGGGAAGTAGTTCCTGGCGATATTGTTCTTCTCGAAATGGGAAACAAAATTCCTGCAGATATTCGTCTGATCGAAGCAATTAACCTCAAGATGGACGAAGCATCGCTTACTGGTGAATCTGTCTCGGTCCACAAGTCTATACTACCTCTTGAGAAGGATATGCCTCTAGCAGATCGGACAAATATGGCATATTCTGGCACTTCAGTTGCATATGGAAGAGGAACTGGACTTGTTGTAGCAACGGGAATGGAAACCGAGTTTGGTAAAATAGCAAAACTCATCCAAACCGCCGAAGAAGGGCAAACGCCTCTTCAACAACGACTTGATTACATTGGTAAATGGTTGGGAATCCTCTGTATTGTTGTGGTCGTTTTTGTTGCCTTGATACTTGTCTATCACGAGACTGGGTTCAAGTTTGCACTCTTAAATCAAGCACTTTTGGTAGAGATTTTTATTTGGTCAGTTTCATTAGCGGTAGCAGCAGTTCCAGAAGCGCTCCCCGCAGTGGTAGTAGTAGCTTTGACTGTCGGTGTCCAGCGAATGGCGCGAAGACATGCCATTGTACGAAAATTGCCAGTCGTTGAAACGCTGGGTTGTACTACGGTCATTTGTAGTGATAAAACAGGGACGCTTACTAAAAATGAGATGACCGTTTCAAAGATTTTTACAAACTCAAAAATAATTGATGTAACGGGAGTCGGGTTTGATCCGCAAGGAGACTTTCTGTTTCAAGGCGAGGCAATTAACCCTAATGAAGGGTCGACCCTTGCTCTTCTGCTTCAAAGTGCAGCGTTATGTGCTAATTCGTCCTTTGAAATAGATACTGCCTCACAAGATAAGTTTTCATTATTCGGTGATCCTACGGAAATCGCACTAATAGTCGCTGCAGCAAAGGCGGGTTTGTGGCAACAAGATCTCAAGAAGCAGTATCCACGCGTTTGGGAAATACCTTTTACTTCAGAAAGTAAAAGGATGATTACTGTTCACTCAAAAGCCAATGGCGATTTACTAGCATTTCTCAAGGGTGCTCCCGAGATTGTATTGGATATGTGTTCGGATGTGTATGGAAATGGTCATAGCATACCTTTAAATGAAGAAAATAGGAAAATCATTTTACAGACCAATCAAAATATGGCTTCTGAGGCTTTAAGAGTATTAGCGGTAGCGTACAAGCAGCTATCAAAAAGTCAGGATATTTCTGAGGATAATTTACAAAATGGCTTCTGCTTCATTGGTCTCGAAGGCATGATAGACCCGCCAAGAGAGGAAGTAAAACAGGCGATCCAAGAGTGCAATCAAGCAGGTATCAAGACGACAATGATTACTGGCGATCATAAACTTACAGCAATGGCAGTAGCTAAGGAAGTTGATCTTTTAAAATCCAATGATCTTGTTTTAACAGGCTCAGAACTGGATAAACTTTCAGATAGTGAGTTTGAAAATATGGTAGAAGAAGTATCGGTTTATGCACGTGTTTCACCTGAACATAAACAGCGTATAGTACGTGCATTACAGAAGGGTGGACACATTACTGCCATGACAGGAGATGGAATAAATGATGCACCTGCATTAAAAATGGCAGATATTGGTGTAGCAATGGGTATTACCGGCACTGATGTATCAAAAGAAGCTAGTGATATGATTCTTACTGATGATAACTTTGCCACTATTGTAGCTGCAGTAGAAGAAGGAAGGGGTATTTTTGATAATATTAAGAAATATTTGGCTTATTTACTTAGTTGCAATGCTGGGGAAATTCTTTTACTACTCGTTGCTAGCTTAATGGGACTTCCACTTCCTTTAATTGCAATTCAACTTCTGTGGATAAACTTGACTACTGATGGACTTCCTGCATTGGCACTAAGTATAGATCCACGAGATCCAGATGTATTACGCCGGTCACCGAGAGATCCACTTGAAAGTGTATTTACTAGGCGAATTCTTTGGCTAATTGCCTCAGTTGCGATTTTAATCACAATAGGCATCATTCCTGTATATACATGGGCTGTAAACAGCGGGGCAACAATTCAAAAAGCTCAGACAATTGCATTCACAATGCTAGTTATGTTCGAAATGTTTAATGCATTTAATTGCCGCTCAGAAAAACATTCTATTACAAAACTGGGTCCTTTTACCAATGCATGGCTACTTCTAGCAGTTGCTTCTTCAATTGTAATGCAGTTAGCGGTCATATATGTACCTTTTCTTCAGCCATTATTCAACACCTCACCGCTAACCTTAGCAGAATGGGGTATAATCATAGCAGTGAGTGCTTCTGTTATCTTGGTTGTGGAAGCAGGAAAATTTATTTGGTCCCCTGAAAAGCATTTATCAATTCAAAACCAGTGACTACCTCACGCTAAAGCAGTAAGGCTTTCTGATTCTCCAACATGGTTCGATTAGAATTTTTAAGGAAAACGTTCTCAGAACCGAACGTTATTGACACAAACTTCACGCAATTTTATAAAGCCAAAAGGACTCATTTTGAGTTCATGGAAATTAAAAGTATAGGTAGACTAGTGGAAGGTATCATCGTCATCGTGTTAGGAGCTCTGATGCTGGCTGAAGGAGTGGTCAGCTATATCGCAGGTGTGTCACCATTCTTCGCAGGCACCAATCCAGCGTTTGTTGTGGCAGTAGGGATAATCGCACTCATAGTAGGTTCCTCTCTCATAGAGAACGTGGAGAAGTAGCATTTAATTTGAGGATGACTCATAATATCTTTATCATAGTCAATCGGAAGAGACCAGTTCATGTACTTAATTCTACTTGAAAATAAGATTTTTCAAAGAGTTTCAGGAAGAATGAAAACCCTATTCAAAAGAAGTAAATTACTAAGTCAATAGCGTTTCAACTAGAATCTTGAACTAGTATTCAGAAAAGTTATTAAGAAAAGAAAACTTCTTTTGCGGACTGTGTGTTTACGACTAGGTACGTTGGGCTATTGAGTTTTTTAAAGCGTGGAGAATGTCGAAAACCGCCTTTTCCTAAGACCTCGTAGAGTTCCATATAATCGGTCGGATTGCTCATTTGGATTCTAAGTATATCAAGGATCTCTTGAATTAATCTAGTTACATCCTCAGTAGGAATATCTGATTCAAAAATACCTTCATCAAAACCCTGAAGGATTGTTTCAAGAGTATTTTCGATCGATTTGAGTTTTTCAGCAGGCGTGGCAATTGGTTGTGCATCTACCGATTTATCAGTAACTTCATGTGTCTTTTCAATCATGTCTTTGATGGATACTCCTTTCGCAACTAGTTTAGGAATTAGCCTAAAGAGGTGCATCCAACTTGTATACTCCGAAACGGACTCAAGTATGTTTTCCATTGTGAAACTAGGTCCATCATAAGTTAAATTAAACTGTTTAACTTCTTCTAATGATTTGTCGCGTAATTCCATTAATCGACCTTCTTCTCGTAACACATCCATGTCAAGACGTGGTAAAAATCGAAGGTATTCTAGTTTCTGAGAAATACCACGAAATTCTTTGAGTTTTGGTTTGAAATCTTCAGAATCTGAAGAAATAGTTCCCGCATTATACAACTGTTCTATTGCAGAAACGACTGAATTATCGATCATGAATTTAATGTGTTCAGCAGGTACGTGCCTAATTCCAAATTCTGCATGTTCTTCACGTTTGAGAATATCTTGTGGTGTAACTTCATCATAGCGACTTATGAAAGTAAAAATGTGGCGTTCTTTCTCGGATCGTTCTTCAAGGTTTACCGATTTTCCTTTTTTAATAATAAAAGTCGCTAATTGAGGTAAAAGTTCTGCTAATCCACCAAGCGCTCCCTCGGCATACATAATGATTTCAACCTCAATAATTAAATGATCTTTTCTTTGTTTATGCTTTTATATTGATTAAACTAAAAAGCATATCGTTATTGGAAAAGTTTCTCTAAAAAAAGAAGAAAGGTGCCGCTTATGGGGACGAAGATAAGAGATCTGACTACTGATGAATTACGAATTCTAATATCTGAAACTGTTAAAGAGGCTTTAGAAGATTTTATTGAAGATATACTAGAGTTTTTAAGTGAGGAGCTTGTAAAATCAGTTGAAGATGCTGGACAGGAAACAAGAAAAGCAGATTAAAGAATCTTGAAAATGTTTTAGCATAGAAAAGGAGAAGTACTAGCATGGTCGAATTCCGAAAGGTTTTATTCACTTCAGAGCATTATGAGACTTTGAAGATAGAATTACCTTTTTATTCAGCCTTTAGAGACTTATTAACTGTACCTTGGATGAGTTTCTTTCCTCTTGAGCTTTATTCAAGTTCTGGGGAGATGGAACTAACTGATTTTGACATAGTTGTAATAGGACATCCAAAAAAGCCATTTTCGATTGATCAAATCATAGAATACATCAATTATGTAGAAGATGGTGGCTGTCTGTGGATTATAAGTGGAAATGGCGGAGATCTCAACTGGAGTAATAATTTAAGTGAGTTAGGGAAACAATTCGGTATTATTTTCCAATCAGACAGAGTTATTGATGATCAAAACAATGTTGGAAAGGTAACATGGCCGATTATCACAGATATAATTGAAGATCAAGTCACTTTAGGAGTGAAACGCTTAATATATCCTGTAGGCTGTAGTTTGCTCACCAGAACTAGAAGAATGAAGAATATAGCCTATTCAGATGATAATGCATCAGTTGAAGCCATTAATAGAGATGCATCAAAGAGCGAGTTTTCGGATAAGACTGGATTTTTTGGCAAAGAGGACTGGATAGATATAGGTATCCCACATGTGCCAATTATCGCCACCACTACGGTTAAAACTGGAAAGGTTGTAGCTATTGGAACACCAAATTTCTTTCATGATCAAGTATTTCGTGTTGAGGACAATCATACGCTAATTCTGAATCTTTTTGTGTGGATGATTTCAGATTTATAGACTACCTTGAAGCATAGTTATTTATGCGAGAATAATTAGAGTAACGGATCATGTCTAGATTAGAGTTAAGATATGACCCCTCGCAATTTGATATGACCCCTCTGCAAATTGCTTCTTCTTTTGAATGGATTGTCCCCAATTTTATTGGCGGATACGCTTCATCTTCTATACTTGGTGCAAATACTAGAAAATATCATGGACTGCTTGTTGCATCTATGAAACCCCCATTAAAAAGGACAGTGCTCTTAAATAAACTTGAGGAAGAAATAATTCAGGCTAACAGGGTTTTCAAACTCTCAACAAATTTTTACAAAGATACAATATATCCTGAAGGTTACAAGCATCTTAAGAATTTTGTACTAGCTCATTTTCCTTGCAGTCTTTTTAGTAACAATAGAGTAACTATCCAAAAAAGTATTAGCATGATACATCAAAAAAATGCTACAATCATTCAATACCGAATTCTGAATTTAGATGACGAAAAACTTCGTTTTGTAGTTTATCCGTTGATAAATTCACGATCCTTTCATCATATTACGCGTTTAGATGAAATTAACTGGCAATTTCAACAAGAAATAGAGGAAAATTATGTAAATATTGTTGCAACATACAAAGATGCACCCTATTTGTCTCTTTTCTCAGATTGGTGTGGTTATAAGGAAAGTAATTTGCCTGAAAAACAAAGATGGTACACAAATCTGAAGTATCCTCTTGAAGAACGCCGTGGCGAAGTTTTTCTTGAAGATAATTACTCTCCAGGAAGTTTTTCCATAGAAGTAGAACCTGCCTCATGGGAAACAGTACATATCATTGCTTTTGCCACAGATACTTCACAGTCTGAAGCAACTGCTATGAAACAACTAAACATACAGAAAAACACAGACTGGGAGGCCTTACTTGAATTTGAAAAATATAAAATAACAGAACTATTTAATGAATTTTATAAATTACATGATGATGCGACTAAAGCAGATTGGTTAAAATGGCTGATTAGAGCGGCAAGATCTTTTGTTGTAAAGAGAACGAATGGAAATACAGTTATTGCAGGCTATCATTGGTTCTCAGATTGGGGGAGAGATACGTTTATTTCGTTACCTGGATTATTGCTTGTCACAGGGCAATATAAAGAAGCACAACTAATTTTATCTACGTTTGCAAAATACTGTAAAAATGGATTAATCCCAAATCGATTTTTAGATCTAGGAATTACCGTGATGTCAGGAGAGGAATATAATACAGTCGATGGTACTCTGTGGTATATCTATGCAGTCTACCAATATTTAAAATACACAAATGACTTTGATTTTGTAAACGAGTTGTGGCCAGTTCTAAAGTCGATAATGGAGGCTCACATTGACGGAGCGGATTTCAACATAAAAACGGACAAAACAGATGGACTCCTTTCACATGGACCACAATTAACATGGATGGATGCAAGAATTGACGACTGGAACGTTACGCCTCGTGAGGGCAAAGCTGTTGAAATTCAAGCGCTATGGTATAATGTTCTGCAAATAATGAACAATTTATCTCGCAGGTTAGATGATAGTGTATCATTAACCAATTATACTGCCCTTTCGAATCGAGTAAAGAATAATTTTGAGAAGACTTTTTGGAACGAACAAACTAATTGTCTTTACGATGTAGTAAATAAAGATGAAAAGGATGCCTCTATTCGACCTAACCAACTGTTTGTAATTTCTCTGGACTTCCCACTTTTAGACTATCAGAAACAAAAACTTATCCTTGATAAGGTATGGGAAAAACTACTTACCCCATATGGTTTAAGAAGCCTTTCTCCAGAAGATCCAAGATATGTCGCAGCATATCAGGGTGATAGATGGAAAAGAGACTCCTCATATCATCAAGGTACGGTCTGGGGTTGGTTATTGGGACCATTCATAACTTCCTTTGTCAAATTGAACAAATATAAACCCCAATGGAGAAAATTTGCCTTAGAGACATTTTTGGAACCTTATGTTGTCCAAATAGGACACGCTGGACTTGGTAGCATCAGTGAAATCTTTGACGGAGAGTATCCCCATTTTGCACGAGGTTGTATTTCTCAGGCATGGAGTGTCGCAGAACCTCTAAGGGCATATATTGAAGATATCCTATATAGGCGACCAACACATGAAAAAAGTGTAGTAGGCGACCAATGAACTTTTGTTAAGGCCAGTAGCTGACAACTAACCTTACAATTTCTTTCCACAGAACCTACAGTACCGGATAAGAGGGGGCGATGATGAATATTCGTTTTGCTGCATGAGGGAAGTAGAGTTGTTTTCAACGCGATTGTATCCAGGTACGATGTTGCTGACGGATGACATTTGATAACTCTCATAGTTCATCGTTTGATGGCTTGTGACATCCGGCAGGAACGCAGAAACTAATAGCACTAATCCAGCGATCAAGCAAATAATTGCACCAATGCCTATTACTTCTGGGAGATACCAAAATGCCAAAAAAGCCATCACACCTCCCGCATTGTAAATGTTTAACAATCCTCCAATAGCCAAAGGCACTTTTGCTTTTTTGAGTAAGCCAATCAATGCAAGAAAACTACCAATTACAGATAATATCCCAATACCGAAAAGTCCAATGAATTCCCAGCCATAGTAATAGTAATAATAATAGTCGTAATAAAATACATTCATCCAAGGCAAAAATACTCCAACTATATTGAAGAAAAGACCAAAATACCCAATTAACGTGTGAAAATTTACTTTAATCTTGATTTCAGCGCATGTTATTTTGAAACCTCCCGAATATTCTAAGATAAAAAGAAGACATCCAATATTATCTCATTTTTCGTGTAGTTTGCCACAATAAAAAAGAAACATTCATTAGTTTCTGAAACACATGTGGTGTTTTTGAGAATGTTCTTTGTTTAAGTTAGAAAAGGAGATAGTTTTTACAAAGTGTTTTGTGATAATTATTGGATAATATCCTCAAAAACGAATATGCGAGGTAAGAATATGAGCAATAGAACAAAAAAATCAACGATGTATATTGTACTTGTGCTCGTTCCAATAGTCTTCTTCCTTGGGCTTTTGCTTTTGTATTTCTTTGGTTGAAGTATATTGCTATACTATACGACCCAGCTGTTGTTAACAATTCACTAGAAGCGAGCACTCGTTGGCTTCGAAGGGCGTTTCGTCATCCATAAGAAAAATGGATGACGTGTGCGTAACCACACCTTCTAGTTAACTAACTAGGAACTACTGTTGAGAGGGAAGTTCTATTCTCTTTAAAAATGCTGTAAAGCCTCACATTGCTCTAAAACGCATTGTAAGGAAGTCTTCTTCTTTTGTGAAGACGAAGAAGAGAATTAAGAGAATAGCTACTACAACGAAACCACCAAGTCCTAGTGCAAGACCAACTAAAGGCGTTAATCCTGTTGTAATGATTAAGTAGCCTACTCCGAAGCTTGCTACGAGTATAACAGATGCCGCGATAGTAATTGCAAACAGTATTGAAATGTACCAACCTGAATACCATCGGAAAAATACGCCCAATACTCCTGCAAATGAGAGAATACCGATAAGCAAAGCAAAGCTTGCCAACACAACAGCCCCAGAAACACCTGTTGTTGCCGCCAATAATACGAGGAGATAACCTCCAAGAACTAGGGCAAACCCTAACAAGATATTTAGCATCAGCATTAAAAGCGTCGAAATTGCTAGTAATTGAGGCTTTTTTTCTACAAATTGTGTGTCTATGTCTTTTTTAGAAGAAAGTTTTTGACCGCATTTTTTACAAAAGTCATCCGTTATAGAATACTTTTCATTGCAGGATTCGCAAAACTTATACGAGACCATTTCAGAAGGCATCTTTTTAACTACTTTTAGGTTTTTCACGCAGTGCGGACAACTTTCTAACTCTGAGGGAAAATTTAGATCACATCTCTCACAACTAGAAAAGTCTTTGGCTATATCTAAACTGTTTTTCATGAGTTTAAATCCAATAATGTAAACTATAACACCAAGAATTGCGAAAACTACGAGAGAAGCAATATCAAATACAAATCCACTAGGTACTAGGGAAAACAACACGCTTGATCCATTCCAAGAAAGATGTAACAAGACTGCTAGTATATAGAACAGGAAAACCGTTTTTAGCGCCGAGAAGCGCGAGTTTGTTTTTGTTCGTAAGCGATCAGCTTTTCCGAGAGCATAACCTGTCAGCATGGCACCACCCATGTGTACCGGAGCGCCACCCCGAAGAACCACCTGTAACCAATATTGAAAGAGATCAGTTACTCCAACTGCGGGGAGATTGATAAAGACATAAAGATAAGTTTCCAGGACTGTAAAGATCGCACCCGTCATTATTCCGAAGAACCAACCTCTGTATTCACTATAAAGTAGCCCTTTTCTTTCGCCTTTTATTACAGTTGAGACACTCTGTTCTTTAGACCAGTAGAATAACATATTAGGAAGCGCTTTAGTAAATTCTTCAACAAGAGGTGCTACTATTACAACAGTAAGTACCGTAAGCCATAATTCGGGAGCAATTATTGTACCGATGAGCAAAATTCCTACTATCGCATTAAGGGCTCCAAGCTGGTTGAGAATTAATGCCGTGAATATGATAAAAACTCCTCCGTAACCTACGAGAAACATTAGTTTAAGTGGGATACGAAATGGTCTTACTCTTAAGTAGCCATACGAAAACCAAGCCAATGCGAAAACTATCGGACCAAAAATCAAAAATGCAAGAAGATAGGTCTCAAAGAGAAATGTGAAAATCATAAGTCCTATAAAAATTAGTAGAAATATAATTGGAATTACTCTATTTAATAGTTGATTATGGCCTGTTAGATCATTAAATTCCATTTCAAATGCTCCTTATATCAATGAATAAAAATTAGTGAAGAAATATGGTCTTGTACATAGTGGTTAAATGGTAAAAGGAGTTTCATGTACTTAAAGCTATTTTTTGAATAAGACGCAGTTGCTCATTTAAATCCTCATAAAATGCGTTTTTTTCTTCTTTTTCATCAAAAACGGCTTCTAAAACGCTAATAGTGGTATTTTGTATTTGTATTTTTACTTTACACAATTGCACGCCTTCTTGACTAACTCGAAAGAGGTCATGTGTCTTAGTTCTACTTATAATTGGTTCAACTCGATAAATTTGCTTTAAAGTATACGAAATAATTAACGACGCTAAATCACGTACTTTTTCGGAATCCAAAGATGATAAAGAAACCTCAGGCTTTTCCTCAGTCTTCGATTCAGTAGTTTTTGTCACGCGTTGAACAGATGTATCGGTCTGAGTGCTATTTGTCACTTCATTAATTTCTTCTATGGGAGGAGATATTTCTTCAAGTTGAATGGGTGGTGTTGAAGGGTCTTCAGCGTCCTCCTTAAGTTGAGTAAGTGGCATGATGGGGTCTTCTGGTACATCTTCAAGTTGAACAGGTGGCGCCGAAGGTTCTTCCATTATCCCACCAGTAGATTCAAAGACTTTTAACAAATCTGAAGTTTCTTCGCCTTCACTTAATGGGGACATAGTACGAAACTTAGGACCCACAACACTTCGTAGAGCTCTGGCTGCTCTTGCACCAATAAATTTGTCTTTTGGGCCTACATCTTTTCCATGCCATATCCAAATTGCACGAGCAACAATATCTACAATCAAAACTACAGATCCTGAACTCAGATTTTCTTGTTTGACACCAGCTTCAGCTAAACTTCCATCTTCCTTCACGATATACATTCTTGACTTTTGATCAGTAATAAGCGCTTCCCATCTACTCGTCCAATCCGCAAACATCGTTTCTACCAGCCGTTATAAGCTTAAAATTAGAAATGGTAAGTCCTAATGAAAATTTTTTCAAACCTAATGAAAAGTCTTTTGGTGAAATTCTTAAACAGAATTCGGTATGGAAAGCCTTTTTTTTGATGTTCTAAACAAGTGGAATTATGTAATCTTTAGAGTGTGCATCTATTGAGCCGATCAAAACCCTGAATGCTTCTTTATTTCTGTAAGTCACTTTTTCTAGCTTTCCAAAAGCGAGAACGTTTTCGTTTTTTTTCGCGAGGTCACAATACAACCCCTCATATGAAACAAGTTCTTCAACAGTGGTGTCGCCTTCTAAAGTCTTTAAACCTTCTAGTATTTCTACATTAGAGAGTTTATATTTGCATGGAAGATATACCGCCTCTGAATTATCTGTTATTTGTGCTTTAATCTTAACAAACCCATATGGTTCGTATTTTGCGTCCCCATATTGTTCACGAATTTCTTCTTTGGTTCTGATAGGATGAATAGAATAGCGAGTTTGCTCAAATGTGCCAATATTCCATCTTCTATGGAAGATTTTTTCTAATTCATTCGCATCTAATGGAAGTACTTGTGCTCTTGATTCGCACCAGTTTTTTAAAAACTCAGTTGACATTTTTGAAAAAGGACCAGCTGCTTTTGTTAATTCTAGCAATTTATTTTTTACCTTATGAGCATTCTTTGATCCATATACAGTAACATCAATATCAGAAAAAGCAGGATTATGAATATCAAGAAGAATTGAACCAATAATTCCAAATGATGTTAAAGGGACACCACTTCGGCGAGATAACTGTTTTATTAAGTCTACTGCCTTTTTTTGGAGACTGTCTAAAGAGTTCTTCTTTAATAAACTCTGGAGTTTTTCCTCGGGGATATAATACTTATCAATTTTATTATAAGGAACAGTAGACATCTCAATCTGATTTACTGGACAGAAAAAGAGATAATCGGGATATTCTTGCCGTAAAAAACCAAATGTATCACCAACGGTTGTTGCAGAATAATATGGAAGCACTCTTTCTAGAGGTGTTGTTCCGTCCTTCCATTTTCCAGAAGTTGAGCTAGGGATATATTTAAGGTAAGCGATAATACGATTTGGTGGATGTGTATATCCTACTACAACCCAAAAGAAACCTTCTTTCGTCCGAATAAAATCTCTGTCAGCAAAATAGGCCCGATTTGAAAATAAGTTCATGAAATTACACCGATAGGCTTGGGCTTAGGTTTAAAGAACTTAATCGGCATGAAATAATCATCCCGACGTTCTCCAAGTACCATTTGATACCATTCAGTTCCATCTTTTCTTATTACTTTTTCAATTTTTCCACAGGCAACAATTGTCTCTCCTTTTTGGGCCTGCTCACAAAATCGCCCTCTAAATGAAATTATCTCACGAATATCTTTTACCTGGACGCCATCAATAGTTTTTGTGTCTTCTAATAAGTATTTGCATGGTGTAAAGATAGCTTCAGAATCATCAGCAACTCTACCTTTCACCACTGCAAAGCCAACTTTTTTGTAACGACAATCTTCGTATTTCTCATCTATTTCAGAAGGAGTTTTTACAAAGCGCATAAAAAACTCTCGATTGTTGTACATACCTGAAATATGTTTTCTCTTTTCTAGCTGTACAAAAGTTGAAAAAGCCGACTCTGTTTGTTGATTTCTGAAAAAGTGGAGATCCTGCAACTCATCAATTGTCATAGGACGCACATTGTGTTTTCTTTCATCCATTAGCTCAGTTAAACACTTATGAACTTTGTAGGAAGCATCCATACCATAAACTACGATATCCATATCAGATTTTCGTGTATGTAATCCGACCATTAAAGAACCAGAGATTCCTATAGAATTGTTTGATGTACCTTCGCTAAGAGTCTCGACAAAAGACATACTTTCTTTTTCTAGATTAGAAAGAGTAGGTTTGGTTAAAAGACGTTGTACGGTTTCAGTAGGATTATAGATCTTTTTTATATCTTTATGAAAAATTCCTTGAAGGAAATTACCATTATAATGATTTGGGAAGAGATAATGTGGGTAATGTTTTTTTAAAAACTCAAACCGATCATTAAGTTTGTAAATTTTCGAAAATCTAATACCATTTCTTATTCGTGTTCCTTTTGGCGATGGATAATATCTGACAAATGCAATGATACGGTCCATGGGATGTAAAACACCTTTCACATCGAAAATTAGGGATTCTTTAGTTTCAACGAAATACCCTTCAATCGCTTTAATTGAGTTCATTTCCTATATTTGCTCCTAAAAAAATGGGTAAAGAACTAAGTTATCGATTGTTGATCTGTAGAAAAACCGATCTCTCTGAGAGCCCGTATAACCACAACGCCAATTATTGTAGTAGCTATTCCAACGATTATTCGTTCTATAGGATAGATAAAGGCGACAAGGATCCATATTTCTGCTGGCAGATACCCTCCAAAAAGAATTGGTGCACTTATAGCTTGAACGAAAAAGCTACCTGTAATTTGGTCGCTCATTGTGCTACTAAAAGCTATGAAAAACACCCATATCCAAGGGATCTCACTCTCAAGTATTCGTCTCCGAATTGGTGGTATAAGAACAGTTATAGTCAAAACACATAAAAGAATGAGATGAAGCCAAAGGAAAGTAAGAAACAAAGCAAAAGGTCTATTTGGAGGAAAGAATAGAAAACCAAGTACTAGAGCGGCGTAAATAACGCAGGCAAGGTACGCTGAATAGGGATATAATCTTTTTTTCGCTAGTAAACCAGCAATGAATGCACCAACAACTCCAGGAATAAAACCGAAGCCGAGAAAAACAGCACTTGCTCCAGGGTTCAAAAAACTACCTATGATACCGCCAATTAGTGCTGCGATCGGACCAAGGATGGGTCCCAAGATGATTCCAAAAAGCGGAACAGTAATAGCAGAAGCCGCAATCGACCCAGCACCAAACGGAGTAATTATCGGAAAGATAGGAACAACGGATAGAATAATATGAAGTGCTGCAAGGATTGCAACAAGTGCCCAGCTGAATGAATCTTTTGGAATAAGTCCTTGTGATCGTTTCATTGGTTAGTTCCACCAAAATTTTAAATAGTCTAATTTATGTAATAATTAACACTACGAGTGTCCTTAGTAACACTTATGTTTCACTTAGAACACAAATATAGTCTCTAATAATCCATTTATAATCTTTATCATTCGATTGAGAAAAAAAGGCGCTACAACACTCTAAAAACATATTAAGAACAACAGAGTGCATTTTTCCGCTCCTATATTTGGAGGCAAACTAGTATGAGGGAAGAAAATGAGAATGAATCACATAAAAACGTGTTTCCCTACATTTTGCTGCTACCGATCGATTCTAAGGAACTCAGCGCTATTTTGAAAAATGTATTTGGCTCTGAGCTCGGCATCAGACTATTTAGAGAGTTAGGAAATGAAGTATGCCTAATTCAGAAAGATGTTATTGAGCGCCTAAAGAAGAAGGTAGATTCGGAAGAAAAGGGTCATTCGAATAAAACTATCATCCAAAAATTAAAACTCTTTGAGATGTCACAACTTTTAAAATCCGAATACAGGGAAATCGATGGACGTCGATTGCTTTGTTATGTCCCTACAAGAATGGGAAAAACACTATCTTTGCTCCTTACAGGACATGAAATGTCAAGAAGTTCAATTAAGAATGCATTTGAAGACCTATTTCAAATGTACCTAGACAGCGCTTTACGATTGTCCTTTGAGCAAGGATTTGAGTTAGAACAACTTCATTATATTTTCCACAAAATAGTTGCACAGCTTAGTATTCAATTAATTCAAGCACCAAAAATTGCTCCAGATGTCGTTGTTTTCGGTTCTGCAGCCATGGATATATTGATCAAATCAGGATTTCCAGATGTTGATGAATTAGTCATCTCAGATGAGATATATAGATTGCCAGGAGGCTCTGCAGCAAATGTGTCTGTAGCTTTATCCAAGCTTGGAATCCAAACAAGTTTTGTAGGAAAACTAGGAGGAGATTTCAACAGTTTACTTCTCATCAAAGAGTTTATTCGTGAAGGTGTTGATATTTCTAATCTTAAAATAGAACCTGATAAAAAAGCCCCTGAACCACTGGTTTTTGTTGATTTAAACGGAGAAAAACGGATAATTGTTCCATATGGAGAAGACATTGCTTTATCCATCAACTCTCCTGAGGAGATTGATTGGGGGTTATTGAAAAGCGCAAGATGTCTTTATATTGGTGATATGTTTCGGGAAGTGAGTGCCGTGATTTCTAGTTATGGACAAAATTACCATAAGCTGGTAGTCTATCGCCCATCAACAGTATATTTGAAACTGGGAGTTGAGTCCTTAGAACCTATTTTAAAAAATACAAACTACCTTCTTATGAATAAGAAGGGTTGGGAACTATTAGAATCATCCTCAAATGGAAAACTCAGAACCGCTAACGATTTATTAGATTATGGTTGCTCAACAGTCATCATCACTCAAGGCATACATGGATGTACAGTATATCAACGTGAGAAAAAATTTAATATTCCTGCTAAAAAAGTAGATGCTGTGGACACTACTGGCGCGGGAGATGCATTTGCTGCAGCGCTCATCAAAGGATTGCTCGAAAATAATGATTTGTATAATGCTGTTCGGCTTGCGATGAGGTATGCCTCACATTCTGTTCAATATCTTGGGGCAAGAAGAGCTTACTCGACTTTTGACACTTTAAAATCTTAAGAAATAGGTTTGCCTCATCAAAAACATCTTTGAGTGAGCTACCTCATGCGAAAGCATCGAGGCTTCCTGCTTCTACGACAGACTCGATCCCCTGGCGGGTTACGGAGGTCTTATCTCCACAGGCTTAACATCCCTACGCCCCGTAGGTACGGCTAACG